>JAKAWF010000054.1 GCA_021817025.1 bacterium | reverse complement strand
CGGAACCACCGGTATGCGGTCACTGGGTGAATCCCCTGTAGCCTCGCCCACTCCTTCAAGTTCATCTCTGCTCACTATACCGCATCGTACGAGCAACTGTTCGCAACCCTCCGCGCCGCCCCCGGGGAAACCGCCTGGACCCGCCGAGCCCCTGCCAGTTGGGCGAGGCACCGCTGGCCGAGGCACGCTGAGCTGAGCTCGGAGACGCCGAGGATCAGATCTGGCTCCGACTCAGTTCGCCGGCATTCCCCGAGCCCGTCCTTCACATGAAGGTGGTAACAGCCCTCGGCCAGAGGCTCCAGCGGGTCCAGCACCCGGAGGGTGAGGTCACCATCGCCCTGGTATCGGCGGGCGGTCAGGACCGCCGGCGCGTCCAGAATCCTGGCCCATACGGTCGTCACCTGAGCGACCTCCATGGCCTGAGGGTCCGCCGCCAACCAGAGGATGGGGTCGTCGAGGGGCCGGGAGCCGTAGCCGGAGGCCTCCACCCGGTGCACGAGGTCGACCTCCAGACAATAGCGCCAGAGGTCCGCCGCCGCTCCCGGGTCGAGCGCCACCATCTCCCTTATCACCAGGGTGGCCCGGGGCCCAACGTCCGCCCATCCCCGGCGGACCCGGTAGACCAGATAGCCGTCATCGCCCCGGCTACCCCGGTGGACCGCCAGGAAGAGTCTGGCTTCGTCCCGGGGCAGGTGCGGGTCGTCCTCGGAGAGGGCTAGCTCCCAGGCGAACCGGTCGCGGCCAACGACTCCGGGCCGCGACTCCATCAATCGCTGATACAGCTGAGGCAGCAGCTGCAGCGCCTGCTCGCGATCCACCAGCCGCGTGCTCCCGGCCACCGCCGTGGCAAGCAGCGTCGCCCGCGGATGCTCGAGCGCTATTCGCCAGGAACGGGCGGCCGGCCCGAAGCCGAACCGCGAGTAGATGCCTCCCTCCGAGGCCCACAAGGCGGCCAGGGCCAGACCTCTCTGGCGGGCCGCCAGCAGCTGCCGGGTCATCATCTCGCGGAGCAGGCCGCGGCGCCGGTGGGTTGGCAGCACCCCAATGCCGGTCACGCCCGCAGCGGCGACCACGGCTCCCGGGAGGGCGATCTCGATTGGGAGAGCCAACGAGCTGCCCACCATCCGCCCATCCGCGAATGCCGCGACCGTGCCCTCCGCCCGCACCCGCTGCTGGAACCACCTCTCGTGCCAGGGATCGACATGCGCCCCGAAGGCGGTGAGGTTGACGGTGGCGAACTCCGGGAGCTCGTCCGGGCGGATTGCCCGGAACTCGACTGGCGTCGGCGGATGATACCTCCTGGTTCGGCTGGGTTGGCCGTGGCCGAGGTGGCAAGGGTCGGGGACTCCCCGCCCGGGCGCGGGCTGGGACTGGCGAGCGAGCCGGAATGGTCTGGTTGGAGGTCTGGCATACTCGACGAGCTCGTCAGCGCCGGATGCTCTCGGAGGCAAGTTTGTCCACAGATCTCTTCCGGGGCCAGTTGGTCCGCCTCTGCGCTCCCCGTGCCGAGGATGCCGAGGTCCTCAGCCGCTGGAGCGAGGATGGCGTCTACCGGCGCCGGGCCGACACCGACGCGCCTCGCCCGCGGACGGCCGACCACTTTCGCGAGCGGGACGAGGCGGCGGGGTCAGACCCGGACAACTTTGAGTTCCGCATCCGCACCGTCGACGACGATCGGCTGGTTGGTTTCGTCGCGGTTTGCGGGATCGAGTGGGCCAACCGTCACGGCTGGGTGGCAGTCGGCCTGGGCGAAGCTACCGATCGCGGTCGCGGCTACGGCCTGGAGGCGGTCTCGATGGCGCTGCGTTACGCATTCCATGAGCTCTGCCTGCACCGGTTGAGCCTGGATGTCATCGCCGGCAATGAGCCCGCCATCTCCCTGTACCGCAAGTTGGGTTTCCAGGAGGAGGGACGGCTGCGTGAGCGCGTGCTGCGGGACGGCCACGCCTCGGACCTCCTCTACATGGGACTTCTGCGCCGTGAATGGGAGCACTTGCACCAAGAGCCGGTGGGGCCCTCCGCAGCGACGCCCGGCGGCTGAGCGAGCATGCCCGGGCGCCCGCCACCACCCCTGGAGCCCCCCGAGCCCAGCTTCTCCTTGCTGTTCCAGCGCGGCAACTCGGTCAGAGCCTCAGACGCTGATCGAGAACAGGTGACCAGCCAGCTGGCCGAGCACCATGTGGCCGGTAGACTGACCACGGATGAGCTCCGGGAGCGCACCAACCGCGCCCTCGACGCACGCACGATCGGAGATTTGAAGTCGGTCGTGGCCGATCTGCCGGGAAGGCTCGCCACCCCGCCGAACCCGTGGGAGGCGCTGCTCGCCAGCCGCTCGCGCGGTCCTTTCCCGGGCCTCGCCTACGGTGGATTCTGGGCCAAAGCCGGCGGACTGTGGGCGGATGTCCTGATCATCAGCGGTATCTCCGCCGGCCTGGGCCCCCTCGCGGCCGGCGCCCATCTGAGCGCGCTGGTTTCGCTCACCCCGGCCCTCTACTTCGTCGGCTTCTGGGGAGCGGCCGGCCGCAGTCCGGGAATGTGGCTGGTGGGGATCAGGGTCGTGCGCGCGGAGGATGGGGGCCGCCTGGGGTTCCGGCGCAGCCTGCTGCGGGCCGCCGGCTACCTGCTGGACCTGGCCTCATGCTTCGTGGGCTTCGGCTGGGCCGCCGTGGACGCCCACCGCCAGGGCTGGCACGACAAGATCGCCGGCAGCTACGTGGTCCGGCGGCTGCGCTGACGAACCCACCCGCTCCCCGATCGGCCACCGGAGCTGGAAGCGGCGCCCGATCCGGTGCAGTCCGGCCAGGATGGGCAGCCCCAGCAGCAGGACCATGAGGGCGTTGCCGGCGGCCCGAAAGGAGTCATAGCCGAGCGAGGTCACCAGATAGTAGCGGGCGAATCTCTGCAGGGCGTTCAGGGGGCCCAAACCAGGGTGCCAGCCCAGCCCGGGGGAGCCCGCGAAGAAGGTCCAGTTCCAGACGTCCATGACCGCCCCAAAGCCAAAGCCGGTCGCGACCCCGACCACCGCCAGGAGCACCACATCCACGCGGGTTGGACGGCTGCCGGCCCGCATCCTCCCCGCCCAGCCCGCCACCAGCCCGACCCAGCCCAGGGCGAAGAGCTGGTAGGGGACCCAGGGGCCGAGTCCGCCGGTGGCCAGCGCCGACGTCAGCAAGGAGCCAGCGCCCACCAGGAATCCGAAGCTGGGACCGAGCGCGTAGCCAGCGCAGAGGACCAGGAGGAAGATGGGGCTGAACCCCCCGATCCCGGTCACCAGCGCGGCCCGCAAGGCGGCGTCGGCGGCACTGAGTGCCGCCAGCAGCGAGAGCGAGCGCGAATCCAGACGGCGGGTGCCGACCTCGAAGGCCAGCAGGGCCAGTGCCGCGCCCAGGCCAATCGCCAAGGCGGGAGTGCTGGAGGGCAGCCCGAGCCCCGCGAAGGGCCAGAGGAAGAGCCCCATTCCCAAGAGGCTCATGAGCAGCAGGATCATGCCGGTACCGGAGCTCGCGGCCGCAGCCGTCCCCGCTCCGCCACCACCACCACGTCCCCCACCTGCTCCGCGAACTCGCGGTCGCTGGTGGCCACCAGCACCGCCGCTCCCCGACTCGCAAGCTGCTCCACCGCCAGGAAGAGCGCCTCCCGCGAGCTCTGGTCCGCCGCCCTGGTTGGCTCGTCCAAGAACACCATGTCCGGGCTGCCCACCAGGATGGCGGCGAGCGCCGCCCGCTGCCGCTGGCCGGTGCTCAGGTCGCGCGGGTCACGGCCGGCCAGGTCACAGAGGCCGAACTGGGACAGCACCTCCAGCGGGGAGCAGTCGAGCCGCATCCAGCGGATGGTCTGCTCTATCTCAGCCAGCACCGTCGACTGGTGGAGCAGGGCCCCCGGGTCCTGCGGGAGATAGGCGCGCCTGCCCGGTTCTCGGTGGAGTTCCCCCGAGATCGGTTTCAGGAGACCGGCCAGAGTCCTGAGGAGGGTGGTCTTGCCGGCGCCGTTGGGCCCGGTCACGGCCAGCACCTCTCCCCGGTGACACTGCAGGCAGACGCCGTCAAGCACCGGCGAGCCGTGCCCCACGGTGAGGGAGCTTGCCTCCCAGGCCAGCCCCCCCCAGGCTCCCGATCCCCTCTGGCGGATGGGCCAGGTCGGGGCGGGCTCGAGCGCCTGTGGCCGGCCGGCCCTGAGCAGCACGCGCTGAACCCCGCGATCTGGGAGGCGTTGGGGCCGGTGGTCCGCGACCACCACCGACATCCCCTCCTCGACCAGCCGCTCCAGCTGCTGACGCAACGCCAGGGCGCCGTCGTCGTCGAGTTGCGACGTGGGTTCGTCCAAGACCAAGAGTTGCGGATCCATCGCCAGCGCCCCGGCCAGAGCCACCCGCTGGCGTTCACCCCCGGAGAGGGTGGCCACCCGGCGCCGCGCCAGGTGGAGGATGCCCATGGCCGCCAATGCGCGCTGGACCCGTTCCCGCACCACCGCCGCCGGAAGGCCCAGATTGGCGGGCCCGAAGGCGACCTCCTGGTCGACCACCGGCAGCACCATCTGCGCCTCCGGCTCCTGGAAGACCAGGGCCACGTCTCGCGCCAACCGCCTGGGAGTCAGCTCTCTGAGGTCCTTGCCCAGGATCTCGACCCGACCGCGCGCCTCGCCACCGTGGAAGTGCGGGACCAGTCCGTCCAGGCAGCGCAGCAAGGTCGTCTTGCCACTCCCCGAGGGTCCGGTGAGGATCGTGAGTCCCTCTGAAATCACCAGCTCGATCTCATCGAGCGCGGGGGCCCCGGTCCCGGGATAGCAGTAGCTGAACGCGTCGAAGCGAGCCTTTGATCTCATCTACCACACCGCCGGCAGGAGCAGCAGCAGGCAGCCCAGCAGCGGCAGCCAATCCACCGCGGGCAGCTGAAGGCTGGGGTACGGCTGCCAGCCCCCGACCCTCCCCAGCACCAGGGAGGTGGCGAAGATGGCGATGGCGAGTGCTGCGGAGGTGGCGTCGGCCAGATCCCGTCGCGTCCAGGCCGGGGCCCAGACCTTGGTGCGAACGCCGGAGCCGAAGCCGCGCGCGTCCATCGCCTCCGCCAGCAGGACCGAGCCCTCGATCGCCGTCAGCACCGCCGGCACGGCCACCGCGCGCCAGGAGCGAGGTCCCCGCGGACGCCAGCCGCGCATCGCCTGAGCTTCCCGGACAGTGGTGAAGCTCTGCCCCAGGCGCGGTCCCAGGGTGATCGCGGACCCCAGCGCGGCGCCGGTGCGGTGGAGGAAGCCGGGGAGTGCGTCGATCAGCTGCTGCGAGTCGACCACCAGGGCCAGGGAGCTGCCCGCCAGGAGACAGGCGCCCAGGCCCAGGGCCACATCGACGCCGTAAACCGCCGCTTCCAAGGTGAGCGTGCCGCCGATGGCCGGCAACCACCCCGGCAGCTGCCAGACCACGTCCTGCCCGGTGTGGCTGAGCAGGAAGTTGAGTGCGATCCCGCCGACACAGGCCAGGCCGATCCAGGCCATAACCGGTCCGATTCGAACGCCCGGACGCCGCCGGGTGAGCACCACCGCAAGGCCTGCCAGCAGGGTGACCACCCGATACACGGGATCCTCCGTCCCCAGTGACAGCAGGAGGATGGCGCCCGTCCAGAGCAGGAGCGCCCGGGCGTTCACAGCCGCCGCTTACTTGTCCTGAGGCGGCTTGGGTGGAGCGGCCGGGCTGCCGGTTCCAAAGTGCCAGCCGAGCGCGTCCCCGGGTCGGAGCTGGATGCCCGAGACCCCCGTCTGAGCCACCTTCCACGGTCCCTCGCCACTCCATGTGAAGAGCGCCCAGTAGGGTTGACCGGAAGCAAAGCAGTGGGTGTAGGCGCTGGGCTCGTGGTCGATCTGGCAGATGGCATCACCGAAGCTGAAGTGCTTGGTGGCAAACTCGATTCCGCTGCGCTTCATCGCGGTCTCCGCGGGAATCTCGGCCGCCGCGAAGGAGACACAGCTGTCCACCACCTTCTTGCTGGCCAGTTCGACCACCACCTCCACCCGGTGGCCGCTGCCGCACTGCTGGCCGCCACCTCCACTCGCGGTGGCGGCACTGCCGCACCCGGCCACCAGCGCCGCCAGGAACACCGGGGCCAGAATCGCGCTGGCCCATTGAGACGATCTCATCGTCTCCACCTCCCGGCGGCATCAATTGGCCCCCACGCCAGAACTGGGCCTGCCGCCAGAGGCCATCCTTCCCGTTGCGCGCGGGGGTACGCGATACCCGCTCGGGCCGGTCTCCTGGCTTGCGGATCGATGTCCAGGTGCCGCCTTCCCAGGAACGTTCCCGGTGGCCTTCTGGCTTGGACTCCCCGCTCACAGTTGCGCGACAGCTCCGGATTTGGGACTTGCTCCCGCACCGGATTCCCATTCGCCCGAGGGGCTATTCGGTTGTGTCGGCAATATTAGGGCAAACCGGGACCAAAGTGGGCCCGATGCGGCGGCTCGTCCTGGTCGGGCGGGGGACGGGACGGCACTCGGAGTGATCCGGACGGGAGCCCGGACGCTGGGGACCGATCGGAGTGGATGCGCCGGCGCCAGAGACTACTGAGCGACCAGCCTGCCAATCGCGGCTCGCAAGGTCTTGGGCTCCCCCGCCGGGAGGGCCGCCAGGCCCTGACCGGTTGCCGGCGTCCCCACCTCGAAGCCTCAGGGCCCAGACCCACCACGGTCCGGCGCTGGCCGAGGGCGAGGATCTCCCGCGTCACGGCGCCAGCTGCCGGCTTGAACTCGGGAGCGGGATCGGTCGGATGATGAGCGGCAGGGAACCGCTCCAGCAGGTCGCCCGCCAGGGTCGGCGGACCGGCGGAGCCCAGTGAGCGCGGAGCAGTCGGTGGCGATCATCGGTCACCGCATCGGCGGCTGTTCCCGATTCCGCAGGCGGGCGGGATCGGCGACGGAGGGGCGGGTGGCCGGGTCGCGAAGGAGCAGCATCCCCTCGGTGTCCGAGGGCACTGGGCTGGGTACGAGCTGTGTTTGGATCCATGGCCCCAGCCGGAATGGGCACGGAGCGTCGCTGAGCGCCAGCTTGCCTGGAGGCGACGACTCCATACGGCCAGGGGTGCCCCCCGGTGCGCCCCTCCACTCGCCCAACCCTCACTGAGCCACCATCCGGCAACCGCAGCTCATGTGGGCTGGGTGAGGCACCGCCCTCTGCCCGCCCTGGTCAAGCGCCCCGACCGCTCCACCTCCCGGACTCTCACCGGTGTGCCGGTGCCGCCAACCGGGATCGTGGCGCGGTCTCTTCTGGCCGCTTGGGCCATGTCGGTGACGCGGGCCGCTCCGGCCGGGAGCTCCCGGCCTGGTCCTCAAACGGGACCCTCCCTGCTACTCCGCAGCCTCCGCATCCAGGTTGGCGGCATCGGTTGCGTGAACCCGGAACAGCAACCGGTGCATCTGTCGGGTGAGGAGGAGCCGTTCCTCCTCGAGCCGGGAACGCTTGCGGGCCTGGTGGATCAGGTGGAGGGTGCCTCCAGCGGCGATGCAGGCCCCGACGTCACTGGTGACGTTGGTGTAGTTGCCCCCGATCAGCTCCGCCTTGGCGCTCACCAGCACCCCGAGGAGCGGGAGCACCACCAGGTAGACGCCCAGGCCGAGCAGGAAGAAGATGTGGAGCTTGCTGGCGAGGATGCGCGGGACGAAGCCCAGCAGGTGGTCCATGCGCGACTCCGGAGTCGCCAGGTTTGCGAGCGCGTCGAAGCTGGAGTCCGCGGAGTCGGAGCCGTTTGGCATGTGAACCCTCCCTTGCGACTGGTGGCCGCCGAGCGGGTGCCTCTCGGGACCCTTTCTCAGTGCCTGCTGATGTTGGCGAGAATCGTAGCCAGGGAACCAGCAGCAGGGGGGCCCGAGTGTCTCACCGCAGACCCGGCCGCCTGCGGCCGCGTCAGCCCGGCCGGTCGCGCTGAGGCATGGCCCGGCGGCGGGCGGAGCGTGTCCGCCTCCTCGTCGACACGCGGACCGCGTCTCCGGGTGAAGGCTCGAGGACGGATCAGTAGAAGACCCTGGCCAGCTCGTACAGGTCCTCGGTGACGCGCCTCTGACCGGCGGCCACCTCCGCCAGGGTGGCCACCGATATCCCATCCCCGCGCTTGACTGGAATCCTGCCGAAGCGCCCCTCGCGCACCAGATCGTAGGCTGCGGCACCGACTCTGGTTGCCCAGATGCGATCGTAGGCCGTCGGAACGCCCCCGCGCTGGGTGTAGCCGAGAACCGTTACGCGCGACTCGAATTCCGTCGCCGCCTCGATCTGCTCAGCAAGCTGGGGCCCGACCCCACGCCGGCTGAGCAGGATGTGCCCGAAGGCATCGCGAGCACTCGCGTCTTCGTCCTGACGGGGCAAACCCCCGACCGTGGCACCCTCCGCCACCACCACGATGCTGAAATCGCGCCCGCGGGCGCGTCGCGTCTGCAGATGGCGGACGATCTCCTCCAACTCGATGGAGAACTCGGGGATGACGATCATGTCGGCCCCACCGGCGAGGCCCCCCATCAGGGCCACCCAGCCTGTGTCCCGCCCCATCACCTCCACCACCATCACTCGGTGATGCGCAGCAGCGGTGGTGTGGAGACGGTCGAGGGCCTCGGTCACGATGCTGACTGAAGTGTCGAATCCGACGCAGTACTCCGTCACCTGGAGATCGTTGTCCACCGTCTTGGGGGCCCCGACCACCGGCAGCCCGCGGTCGGCCAGGGCTGCGGCCACGGAGAGGGTGTCATCACCTCCCATGGTGATCAGGGCGTCCAGCCCAGCGGCCGTGAAATTGGTGACCACTGCCTGCATGCTCGCCTCGCTGGCGAGTGGGTTGACGCGGGAGGTCCCCAGGATTGTCCCCCCCACCGCCAGGATGCCGGAGACCTCGTGAGGGTCGATGACGCGCATGTCCAGGTCGTGCACCAGGCCGGCCCAACCGTTGCGGATGCCGACCACCTCGCCGCCGTCGGCCAAGGCTTTGCGGGCTACCGCTCGAATGGCGGCGTTGAGCCCAGGTGCGTCCCCACCTCCCGTCAGGACCCCTACCCGCATCTCTCACCTCCGCTGCTACCCATGACCATCTCCCCGAGCATATCGCGGCGCGGTCCCGGCTTCGCGGAGAGGCGCCCGCAAGTGGGGCCGCTGATCTCGAGAGGGACCCAGTCAAGCCCGCTGGTCGCCCCCCCCCAAGGGTTTTCACCTACTCCCTGTGGCGGGTTATCGCCCTGAACATCGACCTCCGCGCCTGCCAGCATGGATCTCGCCATCGGTAGATGAGTTTGAGGAGCAGGCTATATGGCCGTGAAGGGAGCCCCGGCGGTGTCATCGTCGGAGCGGGAGCCGGGGATGTGGGTTCTGGGAGTGATGATCGTGGCCGTCATGGTGGCGGCCGTGGCCCTCATCGGCGGCTATGCCACGGGGTGGGGAGGCCACCTGCGCATCTCCCAGGCGGCGGTCCCCCTGGCCGCCAACAGTGGGACTCCCAATGCCACCCTGAATCTCACCATTGTCACCGGGCAGATGATGGGCTCCGGGGCGCTGGGGCCGGCCTACGTCCCCGCTGACTTCACGCTCCCCGCCTACTCCACGGTCAAGGTGACTGTCACCGACTTTGACACCGCGACCCCCCTGACTGGTGCTCTCACCAAGTTCTCCAAGGTGACCGGCACGGTGGGCGGTGTGATGCAGGTCCAGGGGATCAACCCGCTGGCTCCCAACACCACCGTCGGCGCAGTGCACACCATGAGTTACCTGGCCCCCAGCCAGGTCGCCCACACCCTGACCATCCCCCGGCTGGGGATCAACGTCCCGATGGCCGGTCAGTCCCGGATCACCTTCGTCATCCACACCGGCAAGGCCGGCACCTACGAGTGGCTGTGCATGGACCCCTGCGGTGGCGGGCCCAGTGGGATGGGCGCTCCGATGGGGATGCAGGGGTTCATGGCCGGCACCATGACCGTCGTCGGGTGAGGACGTCGGCCTCAAAGCACTCGCGTGGAGCGCGCTGAAGCCCCGAGGGAGGGGTCGATTCCGCCCTTCGCGGACCGGACCGGGGGAGAGCTTCGAAAGAAGTTCTCCCCCGGTCTCAGCCAGGGACGACCCCGGGGCTTGGCATGAGACGATCGGCGGTTCCGCACACCTCCCGGACTCCATCGGCTGGCAGTTCAGCGTTCCCAAGCCGGGCAGTCATGCTCCCACCTTCGGCCCGGCTCTGAGGCCGGCTGCCAGTTGTGAGGGGCCTCGCGCCGACCCCCCCGACCAGCTCTTGCAGGGAGCTCTCCTCCCCTCCGGGCGGGATCGGCCCCGGCGGGCGTGGGTCGGCCCTGAGAAGCGTCAGCGCCCGGGCCCCGCTGCGCTGGCTGGTCACAGTCGAGGTGGCAGGCGAAGGCGCTGCCTCAGTCGAGGCCAGCTCGGCGCGGTCGACGCTTGAGGCAACCGCTCAGTCAACACGCCGACCATGCCGGCCCGCCCACCTGCCGGCAGCGGCCCTGGCGGCCCACCTGCCCAGCGTATGGAACGCTTCTCCCACATCCTGGAGTTCCCACTCCCTGGGAGCCACGGCACAACTCGCGGCTGAGCGGCAGCCCGCGCCCGGGATCATCCTCTCCCGCTATCTGTTCAGATCGAGACGGACGAACCTGACCGCCGCCTGGACTTGCTCCGCCGCAACCTGCGCCGGCACGGCCAGCCACCCAGACCCGGGACGCCCCCGGAGAAGCTCGGCGGGCAGCTGCACCGCCGGCACGATCAGCCCCGAGCCCGCTGAGAGCACCCCCGGAGCGCCCGATCAGGAAGCTGTGGCGGTGGTCCCCTGAGCGCCTCCGAGGCTGGCGATCGCCACCCCGATGCGACGGCTGGCCTCGTCGGCCGGAGCGCGGAGCCTGCCGCTGGGATCGAGCTCCGCAATCACCTCCGGGTCCAGGACGTGCACCTGGGTGCGCTGGCCGTCCCAGCGAATCGCCACGCTGCAGGGCAGCATGGTGCCAACCTCCGGATCCAGGCTGAGGACCTGGTCGGCGATGGTGGGATTGCAGATGCCGAGGATCAGGTAGGGCTCGATCTCCTTGCCAACCTTCTCGCGGAGCGTCTGCTGAACGTCGACCGTGGTCAGTACCCCGAAGCCCTGCCCTGCAAAGGCCTCCTGGACGGCGGCCACCGCAACCTCAAACGGGCTCTCCAGACTGATGCTGTTCACGTACTTCATCGATTCTCCTAATTGGCTGGCGCAACCGGGTCACCCGACTGCGCCCAGAATACTTTCGCAAGGCGGACGGCTCCGCCGCCTGCGCACGTGGTCGGCTACGCCCCAATTGTCACCGTGCCAGCCTCGAGGCTGGCACGGGTGAGCATCTCCAAGAGACGCTGCTCAGGAACCGCTCCCTCGACGGTCAGGTTGTCGTTGAGAACCGTCTTCGGCACACCCCGCACCTGATAGCGCTGCACCAGATCGTGGAACTCGGTAGCCTCGAACGCCTCGGCGCTCACCATGGATGAGGCCATCGCCATCTGGTGGGCCAGGTACACCGCCTGCGGGCAGTAGGGGCAGGTCGGGGTCACGAAGACCCGCATCATGACCTCGGAGTCCAGCCCCTCAAGCTGGCGGATGGTCTCCGCGCCGAGATCCGGAGCGCCCTTCGAAAGCTGGATCAGGTCAGCAACGATGGTGGAAAACTCGTAGCCGCTGGGAATCCCGAAGAATCGGATCCCGAAGTCGACTCGCCCCGGACCCAGCAGGACCCAGGCGGGAGCTCGGTCCACGTGGTACACGGCGGCGGCGGGGTCGGACTTGTCGGCGAGATCGTGGACCTCGACCCCAATCTTCTCCGACAGCTCGGCCAACTCCTTGGCCAGTGCGATCGCCTCCGGGCAGAACTCGCAGGCCCGGGCAGCCGGCTCGTCAGCCTCTGGGCGGTGCTCGAAGAGGACCAGGGTCACCGCCCCCTCCAGCTCCTCAAAGCGCTGGTGCAGATCTTCGCGAATAGCAGTGGACAGCAGACTCATCGATCGCACCTCTATGGGCAGGATTGACTCCACTTACACCGATGCGCCAGTGGTGGATTTGGTGCGCGGCTGGGACAGCCGGGGCGCCCTGAGCGCGCCCTTCCGCTTCGGACCGCCCCAATGGTGGCGGCGCTGGCGCGGGCTTCCCATCACAGCTGGAGAAGTGCTCAGCCGTTCCTGAACCGGAGACCAATGCGCCCCGTGCCCGAGCACTCCCGGATGGGGCGGGAGGCTCCGGGAGAGTCCCGGTTCCGGCTTCGTCACGGTCAGCCGAGATCGCTCCCGGTCTCACGCCCGCTCCCCAGGCGTTTTCAGTCTCCGCCGCACTGGCCGGGAACGGCCGGTCGTCGGTCGTCGAAGCCGGGCTGGTCCAGCTTGGTTCTAACCGGCCCAGCCGTCACCATGCGACCATCTGTTCGCTATTGCCAACCTGGGCGGGCCCAGTTCAGGAACCCTCAGCAGCGATTGGCCGCCGCCGGCAGCTTCTCATGAGGCGTCTCCCAGATGCAACTCTACGTCGCGGCGAAGCAGCCCCCGAGCCCGATGCAGCCGAGCCCGCACCGCGCTCTCGCTGCTCTGGGTTCGACTGGCGATTTCGCGGGCACTCAGGCCCCGGCCACCCGCCAGCAGCAGCACCGTCCGGTACGACTCCGGCAGCGCCGCGATCGACCGCAGCAGAGCGGAGCGCAGGTCCGCCTCGGCGACGGTCTCGGCCGGGTCAGCCGCGACCGCCTCCGGGGAATCGACCTGACTCCGTCCGGTCGCGGCCGACTCCAGGATCCCGTCCAGCGAGTCCGGAATTTTCCTTCGCCTCAGCTGCCGGCACTCGTTGGTGGCGATGCGGTGGAGCCAGGTGCGCAGACTGGCCTCGCCCCGGAAGTCATCCAGATGCAGGGAGGCCTTGAGGAGGGTCGACTGGGCGACATCCTCGGCATCCTCACGATGGCCGCACAGTTGCCGTGCCAGCCGGTGGATATCTCCGCCGTACTGCCACAGGGCGACGGCTGAGCCCTCAGCCCCAGAGCTGACCGGAGATGCCTTGGGCGCCTCTGGGCCACTACCGGCGCCCGTCATTGCCGACCGTCAGGACCGGGTGGTCCGGCACGATGCCAAGGTCTGCCCGGCTCGACAACAGGAGTGTGGCCGGTCCGGCCGGTCGCCAGGACCCGGGCTCGATCCACGCGCCCCGGCGGACCTGGTGGTGCTGGCCAACGGGAGCGCTGACGCCCTCCACGCTGGCATCTGCCAACGCATTGCCGCGGGCCAGAAACCCGTCCCCTCTGCCACGGCAGCCCCAACGCGGTCGAGACCAGGGCCGGAGCCATCCCCGGGACGGGCCCTGCCGACGGGCTGGACTCGGACCGCCTACCGGCCACCGGATACCCCCGACCAGCTTTAGTGGGGCCCTTCTGGCTTAAGGCCTTCAGGGAGCTGCGGAACCCGGGTGTCATGGGCTTTCGACAGCCTGGTAATCCTCAATGCGCATTGTGCGTCCCCTCCCTTCGCATGTGGATGGGGGACCTGATACAGCGGAGAACGGCCCAAGGACTTTGCCGCCCTCGAGCCGTTCGCCTGCTCAGTGGCATTATCAGTGGTCATGTGGTCACTCTCAGGGGCAGAGTACGCGGTCATCAACACTATCCGTCCGCGCCTCAGCGATGCACCCGCAAGCCGTGCAGGTACTGGTACAGGGCCTACAGTTCCACCTGAAAGCTCCGGGGCGTTCGAACTCGGTCACCTCGCCGGTCGATCGGCTCTCAAGAGCCCGGCGGCCGGATGCCGAGCTGACGCGCCAGAGCTACGAAGTCCAGCTGCGTCCAGTGCTCTTTCAACCGTCCGTCGGCCACCCGGAAAATGTCGATGACCTCAAGCTGGACCTCTTTGCCCGTGGGCGTGGATCCCCACAACTCGCCGCGGTGGGTGCCGCGCATCAGCTTGCGGGTCACCACCAAGTCCCCTTCCGCGATCATATCCTCGATGCGCACCCGCAGGTCCGGAAAGGCCCGCAACATCGCGCCGAAAAAGTTTCGAAACCCCTCGACGGGATCCGCTCCGGGGGCCGGAGGCAGCCCTCCCGGCATGGCATGATCGAGAAAAGCCGGATGGAAATACCGGCCGAGATCGTCTAGGACATGGCCGTTTTGCACCTCCTCCACGAAACGCCGGACCACGGATTTGGTCTCTTCGGACATTGCGAATCCCTCCTCAGGCCGCAACTCGCCACCTATCGTGACCAGATAATGCCCTCGTATCCCCTCTTCCCCGCCACCTATCACCGTCCCCCCGTGCGGACCCGGCTCCCTTCGTCCAACCCCGCGAACGCCGGGCCGTCGGTAGGGTCGGGCGCAGATTCTCCCCCAACGGAAGTTTCCGAGTTAGCCTCTCGAGTGTACTCCAAGCCGCATGGTTGAGCAACAAACCGCCCGCCCCCGCCGCGGTCATCGGCAAAGTCCCGGGACGAGAGGGGGCCGTAGGGACGGCGCGGTCAAGTTACCCCCTGCGCTCAGGACCCTGTACCGATCCTCGTCACAGGCCTACTTGTCGGTTGGTGCCAGCTTCCTTAACGGGGAGCCACGGAGGGGAGAGTGGGAACTCCGCGGGGATCCGCTCGATCGTCTCGATGAGTGGAGCGAGCATCGCTTCGGCTCCGTGGTCTTCCGGGAACCCCGCCAGCCAGACCTTGCGAGAGGCGCGGTCCAACAGGGTTGCGATCGCAGAGCGGTTGTAAGCGCCGGTGATGAGGTCGCCCTCGATATGTCCGATCTGGATGCAATGGGCGGCCCCCTCGGGTCGGTCGCTGATCTTCTTGTACCTGCCCAGCGGGCCCAGCCTCTGGGGCTCACCAGCGCCTTCGGCCCGTCTGTGCTTTCTGCGGCGATGCTGGCGGTGTAGTCCCGCATGGAGCCCCTTTGCAAGGCCGCGCCCGCCGTGCGCGTAGATGGCCCGGTAGATCGTCTCGTGGCTCACCGTCGTCGAGATGTCGGGAAGAGTCCGCGCTCAAGCTCTCTTGCGATCGTCATCGGCGAGTCTTTGGCACGAAGGCACTTCGTGACCTGCTCGGCGAGCGCGGGCGTGGACTCAAGGACCGTCTTCTTCGGACGGGCACGCTTGCCCACGGCCCGCTGCTCGGCCGCGGGCGCGCGGTAGGACCCAGGCCGTCGTTGCGGGAGACCTCGCGGCTGAGGGGCGGCTTCGCGCGGCCGAGCGCCTGGGCGATCGTCGTGATCGGCTCGCCACGATCGATCCGGACTCGGATCTCCTCGCGCTCGGACAAGGTGAGCGGGTTTGCTGGCAAGATGGTGCCTCCACTGGTCGGTTTGTTGTTCCAGCGGGCATCCTGCCCGCCTTCACGCTCCGACAGCTGGACGCTTCACACCTGGGGAGTTGCTGTCACCCCTTGAACTGGCCAGGCCCTCAGCTGGAGGAGCGTCCTCGCCAGGTGGAACCCACCAGGAGCGCCACCACTGCCGCGGGGACCAAGACAAAAGCGATCGTCGTGGCCCTCGCAGCGAGCCACCACGCGAGTGCCACGATGACCGCGACCCCCACCGCGACCTCCGGCGTGTCCCCCACGATGAAATCCCACCAGAAACGTCCAAACGCCGCCAGGGCCCGCCCGGCGCTCAACCCGGCTCCATGGTTCCGACCCGCCGGCGGGAGCGGGCAAGGCCCCGCACCAGGAGCCAGGCGACCGCGGCGTACACCGCCAGCAGCACCGGCAGCGCCCCGTCGGCTCCGGGCCACTGGACGCCGACGCCCTCTCCTCCCCAGAAGGTTCCGAAGGTCACAAGCATCAGGCCAACTCCCATCTTCATGGCGTTTTCGGGAACCTCGCTGAGCTGCCGGGACACCACCAGCCCCACCCCTCCGACCACCATCACGGCAGTCACGGCCGCGATGGTGGCGACTTCGAGGTGGCCTGAGCTCAGGCCCAGCGTGAGCACGATCACCACCACCTCCATTCCCTCCAGGAAGACGCCCTTGAAGCTGATGACAAAGCCGGTGGCGTCCCGACCAGAACCGCTCCGCGGCACTCCCGACAGGCGCTCGACCTCACGACGATAGATCGCGTCCTCATCATGCTTGGCCTTGTAGCCACTGGCTCTCAGGAGCGCCTTGCGCAGCCACTGGAGGCCCAGAACCAACAGCAGACTCCCCACCACCAAGCGCAGCACGTCGAGGGGGACGTAGTGGATCAGGGCCGGCCCCAGCAGAGCGACCAGGATCGCCAGGCA
>JAKAWF010000523.1 GCA_021817025.1 bacterium | reverse complement strand
TGACCTTCCACGGCAAGATCTACGGGATGCCCATCCTGGGCACGCAGCCGGTCTTCTTCTTCTACAACAAGAAGGTGCTCTCGGACGCCGGGCTCAGCTTCCCGACCACCTTCTCCGCCCTCCTCAACGACTGCAGCACCTTCAACGCCAAGGGCATCACCCCGATCGCGCTCGGCAATGCCGACCAGTGGGAGGGGCTGATGTACCTCGAATACCTCGCCGATCGCATCGGCGGTCCCAAGGCCTTCGACAACATCCAGAACAACCAACCCAACGCCTGGTCGCAGCCGGCGATCCAGCAGGCCCTCACCGACATCCAGACCCTGGCCAGGGACAAGTGCTTCAACACCGGGTACGACTCGGTCACCTACACCAACGGGTCCACCGACGCGATGGTGTACGGCGCCAAGGCCGCGATGCAGCTGATGGGCGACTGGGACCTGGGGGGGATCCAGTCCGATGACCCGGCCATCATCACCAGCAACGGTATCGGGATCGGCAAGTTCCCGACGGTGGCAGGGGGAACGGGGAACCCCGCCGACCTCGTCGGCAACACCACCAGCTACACGGGACTGGCCGCCCACATCAGCAAGGCCCAGACCTACGTGGCCGAGCAGTTCATGCAGTACTTCTACACGGACGCGTACGCCACCGCGGAGATCGCCAACGGCCAGGTTCCGGTGATCTCAGGAACCTCCAGCTACCTGGGCTCCTCGAGCCTCGCCTCGTACCTGGAGCCCATCTACCAGGACGTGGCCAACGCGCCCTCCTTCCAATACTCCTGGGACCAGGCGCTGGGGCCGACCAAGGCGACGCCGATGCTCAGCAACCTGGCCAACGTCTTCGAGCTGACGGAGACTCCGCAGCAGATGGCCGCGGCGATGAATCCGTACCAGAAGACCAGCAGCTGACACCCGACCTCCGCCGGCTGTCCGAGGCCGCCCCCTGGGCGGCTTCGGGTGGCCGGCGGCCCCGCGGGCGGTGGCGAAGGCCGTTCGCCCGCAGCCCCATCCACCCAGGCAACGACCCGAACTCACCACAGGAATCGACCACGAGACACCCATGAGCGTAGGCAGCGCCATCGTCCGTCCAGCCCCCCCACCCGCGGTCGGCGCCAGGGTGCGCTCCGGCGGGGCGCAGCGCCTGGCCGCCGACGTCCTCGGCCTCTCGCCCGCGCTGCTCCTCTACGGCGTCTTCATCGTCGTGCCGATGCTCTTTGCCCTGGTCCTCAGCTTCACCAGATGGAACGTGGTCGGGCCGATCCGGTGGGCGGGCTTCGCCAACTGGCAGCTCCTCTTCAGCGACCCGCTGGCTCACGGGGCGCTGCTCACCACGATCGAGCTCGCCGGCCTCTCGTGGGTGGTCCAGACCCCGCTGGCCATGGCCCTGGGCATCTTCATCGCCGGCCGTCAGCGCTACCGGGCCGTGTACGCCTCCATCTACCTGCTCCCCCTGCTCATGTCCACCGCCGCGCTGGCGCTCATGTGGCAGGGGGTGCTGGCCCCCACCTTCGGCGGCGTGGCCTTCATCGCCAAGAGCCTTCATCTCGGCTTCCTCGACCAGAACTGGCTGGGCGACCCGAGGCTCACGTTCTACGTGATCATCGGCCTGGTCACCTGGCAGTTCGTGCCTCTCCACACCCTTCTCTACCAGGCGGGCCGGAGGGCCATACCGAACGAGCTCTACGAGGCGATCCGGATCGACGGGGCCGGACCTCTGCAGACCTTCTTCTACGTGACCCTGCCTCAGCTCCGCTACACCATCGTCACCGACACCATCCTGATCCTCACCGGCTCGCTGACCTACTTCGACATCATCTACATCCTCACCCAGGGGGGACCGGCCAACACCACGCTGGTGCTCGCCATGGACATGTACAACGTCGGCTTCGCGCAGACGCTCTTCGGCTACGCGAGCGTCCTCGCCGTGGTGCTCGGAGCGCTGGGGATCGCCGTCGCCCTGCTCCTCGTCCGCCTCACCGGGTTCGGCAGCATGCGCAGCGGGCAGGAGGGGATCTCGTGAGCGCGGGGGTCGTGGCCCGGGCGCACCGCAACGACGCCACCAGGGGCCGCACGGCAAGCCGGGCGCGCCGGAGGCGGCGCCTTCCGCGGCCGGGAGGGATCGTCGCATTCATCTTCGGCACGGTGTGGCTGTGCGTCGTGCTGTTCCCCATCTACTACATGGTGCTCGCCAGCTTCCGCTCCCAGCCCGCCTACCTCAGCGCCAATCCCTGGGTGCCGAACGGCGGCTTCTCCCTCTCCTCCTGGGCACAGCTCTTCCGGGGCACCTCCATGGGCACCTACCTGCTCAACAGCGTCCTGTACACGGCGGGGACCATCGTGGTGGTGGTGGTGGTCTCGCTGATGGCCGCCTTCCGCATCGTGCGCCGCCAGACACGCCTGGGGCCGGTCGCATTCCGCCTCATCCTGCTCGGCCTGGCGGTGTCCATCTATGCGGTGCTCATCCCGCTGTACGCCATCACCAGCGAGCTGCATCTCTACGACACGGTGCTCGGTCTGATCCTGGTGACCTCGGCCGCCTCGATCTCACTGGCCGTCCTGCTCACCGTCAACTACGTGCGGCTCATCCCGGCCGAGCTGTTCGACGCCATGGCCGTGGACGGCGCCACTGAGCTCGAGGTGTTCACCAAGCTGGTTTTCCCCATGGCCCGTCCGGTGGTGGGTGTGGTGGCCATCTGGGCTGGAATCGGAGCCTGGAACAACTTCGTCCTGCCCCTCATCCTCACCCAGTCCACCGGCAGCACGGTGCTCCCCCTCGGGATCTTCTCCATCTACACCACCAACTCCGGGTACGGTGTCAACGTTCCC
>JAKAWF010000053.1 GCA_021817025.1 bacterium | reverse complement strand
GAGCTGCTCGGCCGAAGTCCGTACAACCCCTGCCTACGGCAAGGGCCGCCTAAGCGATGGGCAGCTCGCGAGACAGCAGGGGCGAGACGGGAATCCCCCGGCTTCAGCCGTGGGGAGGAGGTCAAGGTGTGGTCACTTACGATGAGCGCTTGGCGCGAGCTGCCCAACTCCGCGGGGTGGGGGTGGTCGCCCCGGCCTGAACGGTGGACTTCGGAGGTCGCGGCCCAACCCAGCCGGCGCACAGCCGCTCACCCTTTGGCTGGCAGGGGGCGATCATCGCGACCAACCCCTGCTCCCAGCCGCTCGATGTCGGCATCTTTGAAGTGCTCCGAGACGAGCCTGCGGGTCACCTCAGCCGCTATCTCAGCAGCCACCCCACCCGCTCTGCCAGGGCAGCCCGCCCCAGGGCGTCTGAGCTGAGCCCATCCTGGCCGCAGAAGGCGCGGCACGATGCCGTGGCGGTGAGGACCACCCCGGGGCGCTGCCTGGGGGATCTGTCGTCTCCTGAAACCCCCTGCTGAGCCTGGACGAGGAGCCGCCGCTGGGCCTCTTTCGAGTGGACCCCGTGCACACGCCCGGTGAAGCTGGCAGCCAGGGCCGTGATGTCCTCCAGCAGCTCCTCCAGCCCTCCTCCCAACCCCTTGGGGTGGGCCACCTCCAGCAAGACCCCGTCTTTCTCCAACAACTGGCGCAGCCAGGCTGAGCCGAACCGGGCCAGGCGATCCCCGCGGGGGACCCGGACCACGCTGATCTGGCCGGCACCGGCCAGCACCCGATCCAGCCCGGGGTGGTGGTCGCGCAAACCCGACCCCCGCTCCCGGAACACCAGCGTCACCTGGCCGCTGGCGGCTTGGGCCGCGACGACCGGAGGCTGTCCAGCGGTGGGCATCGCTACACCGCGCTTGGCGAAACCGTGCGCTGCTACCGACCCTTCCGTGGGCCGGCCGGATGGATCCTCAGATCAGACCCGATCGGTGCCGGATCGTCACCGGGCTTGCAGCCCACCGCGATCGGTGTTAGTGTCCCCACTCGAGACAATCTTGTTCTCGTCCCACTCATGTCTCACACCAAAGCATCGCGGTGCCTGCGCCTGAGCGCCCAGTTGGGTCTGTTCGGCATGGTTGGAATGGCCGCCTCGCTGTTCGCCACCAGCGATGTCGGTGCGAGCAGCCTGGGGCAGCAGATCGCCCAGCTGAAAGGGCAACAGGCGTCGCTGAGCTCCCAGCTGGCATCCCTGCAGGGGCAGGCCTCCCAGGCCGGTCAGCAGGCGGCAGCGACTCAGCAGCAGGTGAGCGCCACCCAGAACCAGCTGGCGCAGGAGCAGCAGCAGCTGAACCGGGCCAATGCGGCCCTGGCCACCACCAACGACCAGATCGCAGTCGCCCAGGCTCAGATCGTGGTGGACCGCTCCCAGCTGGCCACCCTGGTCACCCAGCTGTACCAGCACGGCAGTGCCAACAACCTCAGCACTGCGATCGCCGACAGCTCCGGGATCGCGCAGTTCGTCGACAACACCCTGCAGATGCAAACGGTCGGGCAGCAGTTCTCCACCCTCACCGCCCGGCTGGTCACCCAGGAGAGCTCCCTGAAGGTTCTGCAGGCGTCCGAGACCCTCCAGCAGCAGCAGGTCCTGGAGCTGGTCGGCAGCCTGCAGAGCCGCACTGCCCAGCTCCAGAGCCAGGAGGCGGCCTTCAGCCAACAGGCCTCCTCGCTGGGCGGCCAGGCCGGCCAGATCGCGGCCCAGATCCAGCAGGTGGCCAGCCAGATCCAGACCCTTCAGGCCGAGGAGGTTGCCGTCAGCAACTACGGCGGCCCGGCGGCGGCCGAGGAGGGCACGATTCTGCAGACCTACGGGTCGCCGTCACCCCCCTACGGCACCAGTCCCGACAACTACCCCTGGGGCCAGTGCACCTGGTACGTGGCCACCCAGACCAACGTTCCCTGGGCCCCGATGGGCAACGCCGACCAGTGGATCTCCGAGAACGCGTCCATGGGCGCCTACGCCTGGGGCACCACGCCCCGGGTGGGCTCGATGGTGGTGTTCAGGCCAGGGGGGGCGTACGACCCCTACTTCGGGCACGTCGCCTGGGTGGTGGCTGTGGTCGGTCCCAGCACCTTCATCGTCAAGGAGGACAACTTCATCGGATTCGGTGAGGTCGACATGCGCGAGATCTACACCCTGCAGGGTGTGGAAGGATTCATATACGGTTAGCGCGTGAATGCAATATCCCCCGCCGTGATTGAGACCCCCAGCCAGGGGCTGCCCCCAGTTTCCCCGCGACTCGCGGAACGCCCCCTGGTCGTCTATCACGGGGACTGCCCGGACGGGTTCGGGGCCGCCTTCGCGGCCTGGAAGCTGTACGGTGATGGCGCTGACTACATGCCCGTCAGCCATGGCGAGAGCCCGCCTGACATGCGCGGTCGGCGCGCCATCGTCGCCGACTTCGCCTACGACCGCCAGACGAGTCTCGCCCTCTTCGAGTCGGCCACCAGCCTGGTGATCCTGGATCACCACCGCTCCGCTGAGGGCGAGATCGGGGATCTTCCCTTCTGCTTCTTCGACATGGAGCGCAGCGGAGCGGTGATGACCTGGCAGCACCTCCACGTCGAACCCGTCCCTCTCCTGCTGCAGTACGTCCAGGATCGCGACCTGTGGCGCAACCAGCTACCTGAGAGCGAGGAGGTGTCGGCGGCGCTGCGGGCTCGCCCCTTCGACTTCGAGACCTGGGACACGATCGACATCGATCAGCTGCGCAGTGAGGGCCGCGCCCTGCTCGCATATCAGCGCCGCATGATCGAGAGGATCGCGGCCCACGCCAGCCCGGTGGAAATCCTGGGAGTGAAGGTGCCCGCGGTCAACAGCCCCATCCTCCAGAGCGAGCTCGGAGATCGCCTGGTCAAGGGCCACCCGTTCGCGGCGGTTTGGTGGCAGGGGGCTGGCGAGGTGGCCAGGTGGTCGCTTCGCTCCACCCCGGCCGGGCTCGACGTGAGCGAGATCGCCGCCCGCTACGGAGGCGGCGGACACCGCACCGCGGCCGGCTTCAAGGGATCGCCGCCCGTCAACGGCAAGGTGCCCCTCCCGCCAGCGGACTGACGGTCGCGCCCAGGCGACGGCAGTCCCAGTTCGGTCCGCGCCGGCCGTCTGTCGGCGCGGGGCTGGGGACGGGAGCCCAGAGTCGCGATGGCCCGGGGCGGCGGGCCACCGGCCTCGCGATGCCGCGCGGTATGGACGCCACCTGGGCACCCTCCCTACTCCGTCCCCTCACTTGTCACGACACGGCGTCTGCCGTGCGGCGGTCGGCGGCCGCCAGGGCGCTCCAGACGACGCTGTTGCCAGGTCGCCAGCGCCGCGGCTCCAGCTCCGCCGCGTCCCTGCAGGCACTGCCGATCTCGTCAATCCTCGCCATCTCCAGGGCCACCACCGCCGGGGAGAGGGCGGCGGCCAGTACGGCGTTCGCCGCCTGCTCGCCGCCTCGGAGGGTGTCGGATCGCGCGGCCACGACCACGGCCCGCTTGCCGAGGGTGAGGATCTCCGCCAGCGTGCTCCGCCCGGCGCGGGCCACCACCACCCGGGCCGCCCGCATGGCGCCCAGGCCGTCGGCGGGGTCGAGCCCAGTCTTCAGATGGGGATACCGATCGGGCCCCCAGCCCGTGCCCGGACCAGAGAACACCCGGCAGTTGGCGATCTCCTGGCGCGCCACCGCCCGATCGAGGGCGGTGAGGATTGCCTCGGTGGACTCCTCCAGGTGGGAGTCGCCCCGGCTGCCGCCACCGAGCACCGCCACCACCCCGGACTCGGATGCCGTCCTCTTGGCCGCCGCGATGGCCTCGGGCCGGACCAGGGCGGGCAGCCGCACAACGGGCAGCCCGCCCAGTTGCGTCAGCCGCCAGCCGCGCCTGAGCTCGCCGACCAGGACCAGGTCGGCTGGGGAGTGGAGAGCAGCCTGCAGCAGGCGCGCCCCGGGGGAGTGCGCCGGGTTGTCCAGGTCGTGCCGGTTGGCCACCGCCACCAGACGGGCCCCGCAGGCCTCCCGCAGCAACGGGAGCAGGAACGCGTAGCCGTCCACCACCAGAGCCGCCGGCTGACTCCGAGCCAGCCGCTCCAGCAGCCCCTGCACGGCTCGAGAGTCGATGAGGGTCTGCTGCAGGTCGTCCCCTCTCTCGAGGTCAAAGTTGCCGACCGGGAAGGGGCACAGGCCGCGGGCCAGGGGAACGGCTGCCGCGGAGGTCAGCAGCCGAATCCGGCCCTCAGGTTGACCGTCGGCCACGATCCGAGCCAGACTGATGGTCTCCATCAGCCTGCCCAGACCCGGCTCGCCACGGGCCAGGAACCAGGTGGGACCCCGCCGCAGGGCCGCCACCACGTCCGGGCGCGGCTCGGCCACTCACGGACCCGCCCGAGCCGGCGAGATCACGGGCGAATCAAGCCTTGGGGAGTGGTTCCCGAGGTTTCGTGAACTGTCCACACGGGGGTTGGAGGTGCCGTCCAGACCGTCGCACATGGGCGCTTGCTCCGAAGGGAACCAGGCCGGACCCAGGCGCTCCCAACTGACGGCCGGGCGAATCGCAGCCCGTGCGGCGGAGACTGGAAACGCCTTTGGAGCGGACGTAGGACCGGGAGCGATCCCGGCTGACGAAGCGGGAGCCGCGGCTTTCCGGGCGCCCACCACCCGGTGCCGGAGTCCCGAGGCGCGCGGCCGGTTGGACGCTGGTTTCGGCACTGCCTGGTCAGAAACGGCATCCACCCAGGGCAGAGCCGGCACCGTGGAGGTCATGACCGGACTATGGTGACAGCAGTACGCCAGGCGGGTGGCAGCCGGTGCGGATCAGGGAAGTCTGCCGGCTCCCCCAACCTCTCCTTCAGAGAGATCCGACCCCGAAGCCACCCCGAGGCCGTTCTCGGGATCGAGATCCAGCAGGAAGGTGCGACAGCGTTGCGCCTCCTCGCTCTCGCCGAGGCGGGCTGCACTCAGCATCAGGAGGTGCAGGGAGCGCAGGAAACCGCGGTTCCCCTGGTCGCTCCAGCGCACCTCGCCGGTGCCACCCCAACCGTGGCGCCGAAGGCGATCCAGGCCGCGGTGGTACCCGACCCGGGCGTAGGCATAGGCGGCCACATAGTCCTGGGCCAGATAGGCGGCCTGGCCGCGTCGCGCCCAGGCGTCCAGGAACTCAGGGTGAGCGGCACATACGGCTGACATCGCGGCGGCGGCGGCAGGATCGGCCCGGCTCTCGTGGTCGGCCAACACCCGGGCGAGGGCCGCCATCGCCGCCTCGCTCTCGGCCGGCAACTCGGTCCGGCGCCCCTGTGATATCGCATGCCCATGGGCGGCTACGGGGACCGCACCGAGGGAACGGCGCGGTGGCGGTGGCTGGCTGCTCATTGGGAACCTCCGGATGGGTGGTGCCGGGGTACCCCGTAGCGGATTCGAACCGCTGATCTCCGCCTTGAGAGGGCGGTGTCCTGGGCCACTAGACGAACGGGGCAGAGCCGCCATCGACTTTCCAATCCCCCGCGGTCAGTATAGGAGTGCTCGATGCTCCGTGAACCGCCCCATCGAGTTTGACACCGGCGCACAGCGGCCGGTGCCGGCACCGGGTTCGGTGCCGCCCAAACCGGACCAGGACAAAGCCGACAGCTGGCCTCCCGCCCCGGTCGCCGGTGGGGGCGGCTCCAAGCGGAACCGACGGTGGAGCGGCCGAGGCAACCGGACCGATCTTGGCTGTCGCAGGCACACTGAACGGGGGCTGTGCGGGCACACTCCCACCCCAAGGGGAATCGCCTCACCCGGCCCGTTGGCCGACCGGTTGAGAACGGACTCAACGGCGAGAGTTAATGACTCCGGCGGTGGTGCGGTATGCCATGGCCGACCACTTGGCCCGGGCCGAGAGGGCCGATCCGAGCGAGAGAAATGAGCCCACCGACAGGACCGAGAGCGCCGAGCCAATTGAGGCCACGGACAGAAACGAACCCACCGAGCCGATCGACAGGACCGATCCGCGACATCCGATGCTGAGCACCGAGTCGGTGGACCACAACGACAGGCGCGATACTGCCACGCCGCCATCATCTCAGCCCCGGGACCGCTGTGTGCCCGTCTCAGACCGCTCGCGTGGGCTCGGCCGCTCCCCAGAGCTCCATGATCGCCTCCACCACCGCGGCGTGGCTCTGCACCTGGGGGTAATTGCCCAGCATCGTCATGGATCCCGGATCCGCGACCTCGGACAGCTGCCCTGCTGGGCCGGCCAGATCGAGGATGGCCCGCAGGCGGGCGACTGCAGCCGTCCGCCGCCCCAGCCTCGCCTCGGCGATCACCGCCCACAGGGATGGGAACAGGAAGGGAGCGCAGGGAGCCGCGATGCCGTCCCGCTCGGGATGGTGGCGGGCCAGCAGGAAGCCCTCCTGGAGCTCGCCCGTGACGAAATCGAGGGTGGCGGCCGCTCCTTCGCCTCCACCCGGCAGGAAGCCGACCACGTAGGCCGCCACCGTGGAGGAGTCGGCCGAAGGGTCGTCGAAGGCCATCGTGAGCTGGCCGGCCGCGTTGGTGCCGCGGCTTCGAATGGCCTCGGCGACGGCGCCTTTGGCCTGGGCCCATTGCCGAGCGGATTGAGAGTCGACACGGCCCCGCCCGGCCAGCCGGAGAGCGCTGTCGAGCGCGCTCCAGGCCAGCAGCTTGCTGTGGACGTAGTGGCGACGAGCGCCCCGCACCTCCCAGATTCCGTGGTCGGGAAGCTGCCAACCCTGGGCGGCCCCGCTGGCCAGATCCGCCACCAGTCCCAGCAGCGGCTGGGGGCAGGCATCGACCCGGTCCAGGGCCTCGGCGAAGCGGGCCACCTCTCCCAGGGTGTCGACCTGAGCCTGGCCGGCCGCGGCATTGCCGATTCTGACCGCGGCCCCGGTGTACCCGTCCAGGTAGTCCAGCCGGTGCTCCGGCGGCATCGCCTGTCCGTTCAGGCGCGTCACCGGCGCGCTCTGGGCGGGATCGGCGCGCATGACCCCGGCCAAGCCGAGCGCGATCCCGCGCGCCTGCTCGAACGCCCCTCCGCGGGCCAGCGCCAGCCCGGCGTCGGCGCAATCTCGCAGCCATGCGTATCGATAGTCCCAGGCTCGCTCGCTGCCGGGCCACTGAGGAATGGAGGTGAGCGGCGATGCCACCACCAGACCGGACCGGCGGTCCTGCAGGCTGCGAATGGTCAACAGGGACCGCGCGATGGCGTCGATGGCCCACCGGGGAGCCCGCTCCCGGAGGCTCGCCAACTGCGGCCCCGCGCGCAGTACGGCCAGCCACGCGCGATCGGAGGCGGCCGACTCGGCCATCGCCAGCTCAGCTGCCGCGACGGCCCCCTCGGCCCGAGCCCGGGCAAGCCTCGGCGGCAACCCGCCATCAGCCTGAGGCAGCCCCATCCAGACCGCCACTCCTGCCATCGGCAGCCTCACATGGGGGCCGCCCGCCAGGCGGACCGGCGCGGAGGTGAGCACCACCAGGGGTCCTTGGGGTCCGTCCGCAGGGCCGCCGGGCGCGACCGCAGCACCTCCCTCGTCCACCGTCCAGGCGGCGGCTCCACCAGCGGTGAGGGAGCGCAAGTCCAGGTCGACTTCGAGCCCCGGCACACCGCGCAGGATCCAACAGAGAGCGCTGCCACCCGCCCCGTCGTCGAGCAGGCCGCAACGCATGATCGCCCGGTCACCCCAGCTGATCGTGAGAATCGTGGAGTCCCGCTGCCACGAGGCCTTGGCGGGAATGTCCAGGCGGGGGACCACCCCCACGGAACCACCGTGCCGCCAGTCCAGCACCCGGGCCAGCCGAAGCGGGCCGTCGAAGCCCGGCGCGCACCAGTAGTGGCAGCTGCCGGTGGTGGTGACCAGAGCTGCGGTCTGCCCGTCGGCAAGGCAGAAGTACTCCCGCAGCGGAGCTGAGGCCGGTGCCGGGAGAGACGGACTCATGGGCCGTCCGCCCCGATGCCGAGAACTTCTCGGCCACCGCCTGCTTCAGCTGGCCACGGTTGCCGGCTCGGTGGGAGATTCGATCTCATGCCCAATCCCGGTCCCACCACGGGCCCGCCCCCGTGGCGGCCGTGACAGCAACCAACCAGCGAGCACCGGCCGGCCCGACTTCCGAGGCGGGGTGAACCGGTGCCCCGGTGCGGGGATGTGCCGGCGTTTCGGCGTGGTCGGTCGTCATGTCGGCGCCCCCCGGCCCATGACTCCCGGCCGTTCCCCTGGTCGCCCGGTCACGCCCCCGGTCCAGAGCTCACCTTTCGTCCAGTCCCCGTGGCGCCGGTTCCGGGGAGATTCCGAAGAGCTCGAGGCAGGGTTCCATCCCCTCCACCGAGACCTCGTGCCTGCTCCGGCCCAACCACCGCTCGCGGGTCAGCCTGAAGGCGCGCTGGACGGCGGGGCGGCCACGACGGGCGGCCCGCCAAGTGCCGTTTTCCTCATAGCCGAGACTCCTGGTCACCCCCAGCGAGGCAGGATTGTCGCTGAACGCCGATGTCAGGGCCTCCTCCGCCCCGAGGGCGGCGAAGCCGAGATGCAGTATGGCCGCCCGCATCTCCTTGCCGAAGCCGCGTCCCTGGTGCTCGCGACCCAGCCAGGAACCGGTGCTGAAGCTCCGACTGACGGCAAACTCCTCCGCTCTCAAGTCCTGGATCCCTATCACCCGCCCCTCATGGATCGCGACCGGATTGAAACACCAGCGCTCGGGCCGCCACTGGGCGACCTGGAGCAGGTGATGCTGGACTACCGACCGCTCCAGCTGAGGCGATGGCTGATCGGTCCACGAGTTGCCAAACGGCATGCAGTCCGGGTCATGGATGCCGCGAGCCGCCAGCCGGGCCAGCTCGTCGAGCAGATCCAGGTCGGGCAGTCGAAGTTCCAGCCGGGCGGTGCGGAGCCTGATTCCGTAGAGCGGCCAGCTGTCCATCCGCTCAAGTTAAGGGAGCGGATGGCGGCCGGGCAATCGCGGCTCTGGTGCGGATGGCCTGGGCGTGGTGTCGCCGCGGTCGCGGGGGGCCGGCCGGTGGTGGGTCCGGGCTTGAGGAGAGGATCCTGTTAGCGCACCTACTCGCGCCACGGTGGTGCCCTGGCTGTGTCCGAGCAGAACGCCGTCGACGCCTCCGGCACCTTCCCCAAGTGGCGCCACCCGGAGGAGCTCATGCAATCCCGGGCTTGGTCAGGCCGGCATGGCCTGGAGCTGATCGCCGATGGCGGCGATCTTGGCCGCCCAGAGAGGGTCGCTGGCGTAGTCGACGTTCATCCCAGTCAGGGTGGGACCGTTGTAGAACTGCCCGGTGGCCACCTCCCCTCCCTGGCTGCCCTGGTTTGGGACCTGAGCGCCCGGCGGGGTCAGATAGTAGACGGAGACATACCAGGACACGAACCCGATGCACGCCTGGTCGCTCGGAAAGGTTGACCCGTCCCCGAAGGGGTTCACGTCGTAGGCCTGAAACCCGAACAGGTTGTGCTTGACCGTGTAGAGCTGCGAGGTCCCGAAGCCGGTCTCCAGCACCGCGTCGGAGACCAGGTAGATGGCACTCACGTGAGTGGCCGCCTGGGCCTCCAGGAAATAAGCGGCATCTGCCTCCAGCGGAGTCCCCTGCAAGAACTCCTGGATCTGGTTGAGGGTGATCCCACTGGGCTGGGTGAGGTTGGTGGAAACCGTGAATGGCCCCTGGGCCGGGATTGAGCTCACCGGCGGCGCCGTGGCCGTCGGAGTGGCCGGTGGGGTCGGGGTGGCAGTCGGCGTCGGCGTCGGCGTCGCCACCGGGCTGGGGGTTGGCGTGGGCGCAATCGTCGGGGCGGTGGTGGGCGCTGCCGGCTGGGGGTGGGTGGCGTGCTGGGTCAGCGAGGCGCCTGCCGAAGTCGGCGCGGGCACCGGGGCCGGCGGGGGATTGGCCGCCTGGAAGGCGGCCGCAATCTCCTCCGCCTGCAGCCGAGCCGCGGCCATCGCCGCCTGGACCTGCTCGCGGGCCAGCAGGGCCCGGTCGCTCTGGGCAGCTTTGAGGTTGGCCGTCAGCCGGCCCAGGCTCTGCTTCTCCGCCGTGGCCATGCGCGCCAACGCGATTTGCGTGTCCAGCGCATCGCTGAGGGAGGAGCTGGCCAGCACCTCAAGCATCCCGTTGGGCGCCCCTGTGTACTCGGTCGAGATCAGCGCCTCCAGCTGGTAGCGCGCCTGGCTGATTTGCAGCCTCTCCTTGGCGAGCTGCTCCCGGACCCTCTGCACCTGGATGAGCAGGGAGTGCTCTTTCGCCTTGGCCTGGGCGACCAGACCAGAGAGGGTCGTGAGCTGGGTCGGCACCCGGGCGGAGCTGGCCTGAGCCGAGCTGAGCCCGGTGCCGGCCAGCAGGCCCAGCGCTCCGGCCGTCGCCGCGATGAGGGCGAGCCCGGAACGGGCCCACTTCCTTTCCCCTTCCACGGGAGCTCAGTCTCGGACCAGAGGGCCAGATTCGATCCCTCCGTCGCAGCCCCGATGCTGGAATGTGACCGGGTGGCCGCGAGGAGATCAGCGCCTCAGCCCGGGCACGCCGAGCCTGAAGGTGTGATCAGAAGCGGCAGCGAGGCCGCCTGCCCAGGCGCGCCAGCCAGCCCCACCAGCGCCACCGGAACCCCGCTTGGCAGGCTGACCTGGGGTTGGGTCTGCACGTAGGTGTAACTGGCCGGTGCCGCAATCTGGCCCGAGGCCACCGTGGTCACATCCCCGTCGCAACGGTCCACCGCGTCGATCTTCCACAGGACCGTGGTGGCTGGGTGCTGCCCGAGATCTGCGGTCAGAGTCACCTGGCATCCCTGGAGCCCAGAAGGCGCGCAGCCGGCCTCGAGCTGGACCTGCTGGATGGGTGGGTTGGCGGCCGGGCCGAGGTAGGGGATGGGCTGCAGCTGATTGGGGCTGGCGGGAGAGGAGGGCGATGGGGTTGGCGACGTGGCCGCGGCGGATGGTGACGCTGTGGTCGGGGTCACGGGAAACGTGACCGCCGAAGGGGAGCCACCGCCCCGGCGATGGGCGGGCCTGGGGTTTCCGCGGCTGACCAGGAGCGCCCCGCCCCCAGCCGCCACCAGGGCGACCAGGATCGCCGCCGCCACCCACCGCCCCCGCCGCCCCGGCGGCAGACCTCCCCCTGGCGCGGCTGAAAGGCGCTCGCGTGAGCCCGGCTGGGAACCTGAGGAGGCGATCGGGCCGGCGCCCGGGACGGGACCTGGGACAGGTGTGGCAGCCGGGGCGGACGGGCCGGGGCCGGCCCCGGTTCCGGCGGGCCGAGCGGCGCTCACACTGGGGGTAACCAGGCCCCCGGGCAGCCGAACCGCCAGTGCCCGCAACTGCCGGGCCGCGCGCTCCCGGCCCTGGCGGCCGAGCCGGGGCCGGGCGGCGCGTCTCCAGGAGGCCAGCGCCTTGGCCGCCGGGACGCCTCCCTGGGCGAGCTCACCGGCCACCTGGATCACGGCCGTCTGGACGCTGTCAGGCACCGCTCGGAGGCTGGGTGCCGACACTCGGGCGAGCAGCTCCAGGAGCAGGCTGGCCGCCTGGCTGACATCGGAGCGGCCGGCCTCGAGTTCTGTGTCCCCCGGTGGGGTGAGGGCGGGATCGATCAGGCGTACGCGGCCGTCGCCACAGAGGACCACGGTGTCAGAGGTGATGTCACCGTGCGCCAGCTCCGCCGGCTGCAGACGGCTCAGAGCGCTCAGCAGCCCCTCGCCCAGGACCACCGCCTGCTCCCAGGTCAGCGGCACCAAGCGCAGCACCGTCCGGAGCGACGGCCCCTCAGGGGCCTCGGACAGCACCACCACCCGATCTCCCTGCCGCGCGCCGGCCAGGGGCCGGCGTAGGGCCCGGGCGTCGACGACTGCCAACCGTTGCAGCCGGGCCCAGATGGCCGGCTCCGCCTCCGAGATGGCTGGCTGGATCCTGACCGCCCGCAGCGCGGCCGGCCGGCCTGGCTCAATCGAGATCAGCAGCGACCTGCCGCCCTGATCCGGAGGCATCGGCGTCTCGATTGAAGAGCCGTCCTGAAACGAGATGAGCAGCAAGTCCGTTTGCAAGTTAGCTGGGCGTCCTTTGTCAGGAGCCGTGCGGGAGCGCGGCCATTCAGCGGGAGTGTTCTGTGAGCTTCCTATCGGCCGAGTTCGGCATCGACCTCGGCACCGCCAACACGGTGGTGTGTCGGCGCGACGGGGTCATCTTGATTAACGAGCCATCGGTGATGCTGGTTTCCTTGGGCGCGGACGGATCTCGCAAACCGATCCTGGTGGGCCACCAGGCACGCGAGCTGACGGGGAGGACGCCGGTTGGGATGGCGACCATGCGGCCGATCCGGGACGGAGTCGTCACCGACCTTCAGTCCACCAAGGGGTTCGTGGCGGCTGTAATACGGCAGGTCACCCACCGCCCCTGGGAGAGATTTCGCCCCCGGGCCATCTGCGGGGTTCCGGCCGGCGCCACCGCGCTTGAGCGGCAGGCCCTGGTGGAGGCTCTGGAGGAGGGCGGGATCGGGCACGCCGATCTGCTTCCGGAACCGATCGCGGGCGCGGTCGGCTGTGGGATCGACCCTTTGGAACCGAGGGCCCACATGGTGGTGGACGTTGGCGGAGGCACCGCCGAGGTCACCGCCTTCTGTTTTGGGGGGATCCTCTCGTCCAGCTCCTGCCGCATCGCCGGTGACGAGATGACGGCGGCTCTCAACCAATACCTCCGCCAAGAGCACCACTTGATCGTGGGCGAGCTCACCGCCGAGGACGTCAAGATCCGCCTTCGAGCTGCCCGCGACACCACCGAGCCGATCGTGGTGGAGGGTCGCGACGTCTTCAGCGGCAAGCCCAGGATGCAGACCCTCGACCCTGATGAGGCAGCCCTGGCGATCCGGCCCACCGTCGACGGCATCGTCGACGCGCTCGCCAAGGTGCTCGATCAGCTTCCTCCGCAGGCGGTGGGTGACATCATGCAGAGTGGGGTGCTGGCCTTTGGAGGGGGCTCGCTCCTGGAGGGTTTTCAGAAGCACCTGGAAGATGCGCTCGGCTTCTCGGTGACCGTAGCCGAGCGCCCGCTCACCTGCGTCGCGGAGGGAGCGGGTCGGTCGCTACTGCTGCCAGCGGTCGTGACCGCCTTCAAAGGCGCGCCGCCCAGTTTCTGACAGCCGAGAGTGACGCTCTCAGGAGGGCATTTGCTGACAGCGTCTCGGCAACTCTTGGCAACTCCAACGAAGTCGCGAGAGCTGGCGCTCTCTCGGCCCCAAACCCTTGCGGGTAGTGGCGATCGCCTACGGCGGAAGGAACCCGCCTGCGCCTCCTGACCCATGCCGCTTGGCAGCGGCCGGTGATGGCGGCAGAGTTGGGCATGACGAAAACTGTTCAAGGAGTGCGCCATGCCCAACCTCAACACCTTACTCGATGAGCACGTGGTCCTCAAGTACGAGTGCCTCGACCGCATGTTCCTCAACGGGTACGCCCCCAAGCTCCAGACCCCCTCCCAGCTGGGATGGTTCCTCTGCCAGCACCGTGGAGAGGAGATTCCCCGCTATGCCCTGCTGGGGGAGATGGCCTGGGGCCTGGTGGCCACCGTGGGCCGGCTGGCCGAGGAGCAGAGCATCCCCCTCATCCACTTCGAGCGGGGCCAGCGCAAAGAGGCAGTGGCCGCTCCCTACTTCGCTGCCGCCGAGCATGAGGGCGTCGTCCTCATCGGGGTCGCCCAGGAGAAGGCCAAGGTCTTCCGGGCCGGCAGCGAGGCCGCCCGGGTCAAGGGGCAGTACTCCGCGACCCGGGCCAGCGCCTTCGTCAACCACTTCTACTTCTACATCTGGGACCACGACTTCGGCCCCAGCTTCATCAAGACCTGCAGCTTCGCGACGGTCTTGTCGCCCTTCAGCGCTGCCACCGCCACCTGAGCCTTGAACTCAGCGGCGAACTTCCTTCTCGTCCAGGAGGCGAGCGACCTCCTCAGACAGCGTGAAAGATCCAATCCCGCCACCTCTGGTGGTGGTCAGGTAGCGGTCTACGAGCCCCCAGCCTGCGACCGTCTCGTGCCCGTCCGGCTCCCTGATAGCTGACTCCACGGTCACGCTCCGCAGCCGACTCAGCGACTAATGGACTAGCCGACGCGTCTCCCCTCCGAGGGTTCCGTACCCCAGGTCTCCGTCAAAGTCCGGGTGGACGGCGACCGTCGGCGACCGCCTGAATTCACTCGTGCAGTCAGCGCGCCCCCGCGTCAGCATTCGGACTGGCGGACAGGAGATCGGGCAGGCGACTTTGACGGACTCCTGCACACCTATGCCTCTGGGGAGCTGCCGTCCTCGTTCGATGGCTACACTGGTGGGGTGAGACTCTAGGCCTCGTGCCAAGGACGGCGCTCCAACCCCCGCCTGGCGGCGGTTGTGGAGCGCCCCTTGAGCTGCGCAGCCCGGTTGTCGGCGTCGACACTTGCTGAGGTCTGGAGTCACATGCACGGTGGAAACGGATGGTCCGTGGTTGCCCACGAACTTTCCCTGGTCACGAATCAGCGGCGGCTGCTGGAGGCCGCTGACTTCACACTTCTACCCGGGACCAAGGCTGCCCTGATCGGACGCAACGGTGGGGGCAAGACCAGTCTTCTCTCCCTGCTCTGCCGGAGCATCCGGGGAGAGGCGCCGCCCCCCCATCTGGAGGTGGCTGGACATCTGCAGGCGAGCCCTGGTGTGCGAGTGGCGCTGCTGCCACAGGAGGCGCGCGCCCAGGGGACCAGCACCGTGGGCGGCTACCTCGAGCGGGAGGCCTCCTGGACCAGCGGCGGAGAGCACGAGCGGGTCCGGGCGGAATTGCGCGTGGAGCCCGAGTGGCAGGTCCGTCCGGTGGCGTCCTTGAGTGGTGGGGAGGCGACCCGGGTGGTCCTCGCCGCCACCCTCTTGGCCGATGCCGACCTGCTGCTGCTCGACGAGCCCACCAACAACCTCGACTTCGAGGGCCAACGCGCCGTCGCGGCTTGGATTAGGAGGACCAAGGCAGCGGTGCTCGTGGTCTCCCACGACCGGGACCTGCTGACCCACGCGGTCGACGAGATCTGGGAGATCGACGAGCAGGGGCTGGGTCTGATTCGCTACGGCCTGGGCTACCACGGGTACGTCGCGCAGAAGCGACTTCAGTTCGAGGCCGCCGTCCGGCTCTATCAAGAGCAGGAGCGTCGCCGTCAGGAGCTTGAGCGCAGCGCCCGACGCCTCAGCCTGCGGGCAAGCTCCTACGAGCGGCTGTCCACTGACAGCACGGCGCGCAGGAAGGCACGCAAGATGGCCCGGGTGGCCTCGAGCCAGCGGGCCAGGGTCGAGCGCGAGCTGACTGGTCTGGGCCAACCCAGGCCTCCGGCCAGACCGCGGCTGCTGGTCAAGCCCGCTCCCGAGGTCCAGGGAACCGTGATCACCGTTTCCAACTGCCGGATTGGATTTCCCGGTGCCGCCCCCCTGATCAAGTCGGTGACACTTCGGCTTCGGGCCGGGCGTAGGTGCGGTCTGGTCGGGCCCAACGGATGCGGCAAGTCCACCTTCTTGGACCTGCTGATGGGGTCGATTGCGCCGGTCTCAGGCCAGGTGGAACGGGCTCCTGAACTTGGGATCGTCCTGCTGCGGCAGACCCCGCTGGTCGATGATCCCCGGCAGCATCTGGTCGACCGGGTTCGGTCGAAGGCGGGCATCTCCCTTGAGGAGGCAAGAGCTGTTGCCGGAATGGCGCTTACGAGGGATTGCGCCACGACCAGGGTGGGGCAGTTGAGTATTGGCGAGCTGCGCCGGATCGACCTCGCCACCACCTTCGCGGCCGGGGGCGGCCTACTGCTCCTGGACGAACCCAGCAATCACCTCGATGTGCCGACCCTGGACATGGTGGACGAGGCGCTGAGCTCGTATGGCGGCACCGTGGTGATGGTCAGCCACGACCGCAGGCTCTTGGACGGAGCTGGGCTGGACGAACTGTGGATGATCATGGGGCAAGCACTGACCTGCTGGGACCTCCATGGCTGTTCGCTTTCCGATGTGTTGGAGGGCTTGCGCTGGTGACCAGCATGGATCACCGGAGACAACCTCCGTCACGCAGTCTGCGGTTGCTGAGAAGCCGCCTCTTCAGTGAGCTCCGGGCCTTGGTCGCCACTCCCCCCATGGTGGACTTTCGCACTTTCGCGGCAGGTTGAGAGGGTGCCGTCTGCCGGCCCCCCCGGCTTCAGTGGGTGCGCCAGCGGTCATCGGTGTCGAGCACCTGCAGCGTCAGATCCTGCAGCTCGGTGACGA
>JAKAWF010000522.1 GCA_021817025.1 bacterium | reverse complement strand
CTTGGCGGTCAGCATCCTCGAGACCATCTTGCGCAACCAGGGCCTCGAGCCGTAGCGCTCCCGCCCGACGAAGCGGATCTCCGAGAAGCCCGAGTCCTCGATGGTGATGCCTCTGGCGCCGCTCACCTCGGCCAGGTCCAGCAGCTGGGTGATCGCTTGGCGCAGGTGCCCGACCTCCACAGCCAAGATGAGACCTGTGGGCTTCGGCTCAACCAGCGGTGGCGCTGGCCGAAGCCTTGACGCCGGGGCGACCTGATCATTCCCACCATGAATTTCCCGCCAGCAGTCGTCGCAGTGCGCCCTCAACAGAAGTCGCCCATAGTCTGACCCACTGTCCCACTCGCCAACCTCTTCCCGGCTCACTCAACCGCCCTTATGGGCACTACCGCACACTTCTCCGCCAGCTGCTGCCAACCCTCATGCTGTGCCCACCTGCCCCTTGGCCGATACTGGCCAACGGCGCTCTCAACTGCTCACAGCCCGGCCTCATCATCCCCGAGATCGCGAGTCGGTCCAGGCAGGCCGCCACCCAGCGTTGGTCACGCCGACGCAGGTTCCCAAGCACCCGCCGTCGCGATCAGGACAGGCAGCAGCATCCAGGCGAAGAAGGGGGATGCCGGGGCAAAGCCACCGGAAGGTCCCCTTACGCCGTGAGTTGCTCCGGGCAGGGTGGAGTGTCCCTGGCTTCTGTCACGCCATAGCTGACCAGGTCTGTCAAGGGCAGACGATGGCAACTCAATCCGGACCGACCCGGAGCTCCTCGCGAACTGGGCGCTCACTGCTGCAGGGCACGGCAGCACGGCCTTCGTGGTGGCTTCCCTCTCCCCTGCGGGATCGGGTAACCGTTCTGGGACGTGGGCGAGGACACCGTGGCGAGATGAGCGGTCTCCGGAGCCGCGGGTGGTGCCTGTCGGAGGGCTGACCGCTCCTGGTGCGAGTGGACCAGTGCCCATTCAGGCTGACGATCAGACCCGGACTATCCCCAGTCCTAGCACGTTCTCAAGGGGGTCGAAGTCCATGTCCTGGGTGACCACAGGGAGGCCCTGAGCGACGGCTGTGGCCGCGATCCACAGATCGTTCACATTGACCCGGCGACCGACCTCGGCAAGGTGGACCCGGAGCCGGGCCCAAGCCAACGCCACTCGCTCCTCGATCGGCAGTACTTCCATGTCCCTGGCCAGGTCCACGGTGGCCAGCCGGATCGCACGGGTCTCGGTGTCGACCGCCGCCAACACGCCAACCTGCAACTCAGCGAGCGTCACAACCGAGATCGCCGATTCGTCGGGCAACTGCTCCCAATCGATGGCGCGTCCCGATTCACTGGCGATGAATACACTGGTGTCGAGGATCCCCCGAGCCGGTCGCGTCACCTGATCGGCCCCAGGTCGTCGGTGGTGTCACCCACCAGCCGGGTGAGGTCGGTGCGCAAGCCGGGATCGGCTTGGCTGCTGGGCAGCCGCTGGATCAGCTCGGCTCGCGGGAGCCAGCGGTGGTGAGTCTGCCGAAGTGGGACCAGCTCGGCTACCGCTTTGCCTCGAACGGTGATGACGACCTCCTCCCCGGCTGCGACACGCCGGAGGAGCCCAGCAGTGTCATTGCGCAAGTCCCGTGAGGCAACCAGTCCCATACCGGTAATGTAGCAGGTGCGTAGCACATGGTGAGAGATGCATATGTCGAATGGCGTCCAAGCCCGGGCCTCACGGACCTTGACTGGTTAGCTCCCTGGTCCTGACGCCCTTGGAGGCAACGGCGCCAACGCGTTGCGGAGCGCAGGAAGGACGCCTCCTCGGGGACCCGGGAGGAACAGGGCGAGGACTTTTCCGCCCATGAGCCTCTTCTTGACCAGATTCAAGCCGTGCCTCCGGACGGGCAGGGCACACACCAGAGCTCTGAAGAGGAGACCAGCAGATGAGAACGCACGAGGGCGGGACGCTTTCGGCGCTCGCCCGGCGAGCGGGCAAGGTTGGTGGCGGTGGATGGCCCCGTGGCCGGACCGCGGGCGCCAGATCGAGGGTGCGGGTGCGGCCCTCGGCACGGATCACGGCCGGACTTCTGGCGGCAGTCCTGGCGGCCCTGGCGCCGCTGGCGTTGGGGGCCGGAACCGTGAGCGCGGCAGCCGGCGCTGGTTCCTCGTCCTCCAAGGTCATCCATGCCGATGTCCTGCCCGATATCACCGGGGGCACGTACCAGCTGACCCCGACCGGCCCGGCATCTGGCGGCCAGACCCTCACGATTGGGATTGGGCTCACCCTACCGGACCTGAGCGCCGTGCGCGCCTACTACCACCAGGAGTACACGGCCGGAAGCGGTGCCTACCACAAGTTCCTGACTCCTTCCGAGTTCGCCAGGAGGTTCGGGGTCAACCCCTCCGCCTATGCCCGGGTTCTGGCCTGGCTCAGCAACGGCGGGCTGAAGGTCACCCAGAAGGCCGCGGCTCGCGACTGGGTGGAGGCGAAGGGAACTGTGGCCCAAGTCGAAAGCCTGGTGCACGTCAAGATCGACCGCTACCAGGTCAAGGGAGTGAGCTTCCTGGCCAACACCGGGGCGCCGACGGTGCCCACTGGCGACAGCATCTACACCGTGGTGGGTCTCAACACCCTGCAGCACTTCACGCCAGCCCCGCTCGGGCCGCCGGCTCGGGCGTCCAAGCCCAGCGTCCCCAAGCCCGCCCAGGGCACGACGACCTGTGCCACGAGCCTGGGCTGCTTCTACAACCCCTCTGACCTCTGGTCGATGTACAAGATGCCGTCCCAGAACATGGGCCAGGGCCAGCAGATCGGGATCTTCGGCGAGGGCCAGAGCGCCAACGTGATCGCGGACTTGCGGGTCTTCGAGA
>JAKAWF010000052.1 GCA_021817025.1 bacterium | reverse complement strand
CGCCAGGATGAGGAGGGACTTCAACATCGCGGTCGCGGAGGTAGATGACTTGGACAGTTGGCAATTGGCGGTGATCGGGGTCAGCTGTGTCAGCAATGACAGCCGTCACGCCGACCAGATGCTCCACAAGGTCGCCAACTGGGTGGCCTCGGACGGAGGCGGCGGCGAGGCCCTGCTGACCCGGCAGGAGATTGAGTTGATCCACCTGTGAGCCCGCTGGTCGCGGTCATCAAGATCGGGATCGATCCGGTCTTCCAGCTCGGGCCGCTCACCATCCACTGGTACGGCGTCGGCTACGCGGTCGCGATCCTGGTGGGGCTCCAGGTGGCGCTCCCCTACGCCGAGCGCCACGGCATCCCCCGCTCCAAGACCAGCTGGATCGCCTTCTGGGCGGTGATCGCCGGCCTGATCGGGGGGCGGCTCTTCTACGACCTCCAGTCGGGGGCTCTCTACTACGTCACCCACCCGAGCCAGATCCTGGCCTTCTGGGAGGGCGGCATGGCCTTCTTCGGAGCCATCTTCCTGGCCGCCGCGACCATGCTGTTCATGGCGTGGAAGGAGAAGGTGAACTTCTGGATCCTGCTCGACGCCGCCGCCCTCTTCGCCGCCGTGGGCCAGCCGATCGGCCGGATCGGGAACATCATCAACGGGGACATCCTGGGCTATCCGTCCAATCTGCCCTGGGCGACCGAATACACCAACCCCCACACCTTCGCCCCCCGGCTGGATGTGGCCTACCAGCCCGCCGCCGCCTACGAGGCCCTGCTGATCCTGATGGTGCTGGGCCTGCTGATCTACCTGCGCAAGCGCCAGGTCCCCGACGGCTGGGTCGGGATCACCTACATCATCGTGTACCCGATCACCCAGTTCGGGCTGTTCTTCCTGCGCAACCCGGTCAACGTCCCCATCATCGCCTTCGGCCTGAAGCAGACGCAGCTGACCTCGATCGGGGTGCTGGCGCTCGGGGTGCCGCTGCTGATCTACGCCTGGTTCAGGACCAACCCGCGCTCCAGCCGGACCCACGAGCCCCTGCCCGCACCCTCCCCGGAGTGACCGCGGTCGAGCGCTCCGCCTCGGTGAGTGTCGATCTGGCCGCCTTCGAGCGCACGCTGCCGTTCCAACTGGACCCATTTCAACGCCAGGCGATCGAGGCGCTGAGCCTGCACCAGGGAGTCCTGGTCAGCGCTCCCACCAGCAGCGGCAAGACCGTGGTCGCCGAGTGGGCGATCTGGCGCTGTCTGGCGGCGGGTGGGCAGACCGGCGGAGAGAGGGTGCTGTACACCACGCCCCTGAAGGCTCTCTCCAACCAGAAGTACGGCGACCTCTGTCGCCGCTACGGCCGGGAACGGGTGGGCCTGGTGACCGGCGAGACCTCGATCAACCCGGATGCCAAGGCCGTGGTGATGACGACCGAGATCCTGCGCAACCTGATCTACGATGACCCCGCCTCCTTGGACCAGGTGAGCTGGGTGGTCCTCGACGAGATCCACTACATCGACGACTATCCCCGCGGCACGGTCTGGGAGGAGGTCATCATCCAGGCCCCTTTGCACATCCGCTTCATCGGACTCTCCGCCACCATCACCAACGTCGAGGACGTGGCGGCGTGGATGACCGAGCGGCGGGGCGCGATGGCGGTCGTGCTGCGGACCGACCGCCCGGTGGAACTGCGCACCTGGCTGGGCGTGCGCAACCAGCTGCTGCCCCTGCTGGACGGCCGGGGCCAGCTGGATCGCACCACCCTGGAGGCGGCCGCCCGGGAGGCCGGCGGGGACCGCCGCTTCTACGGCAACCGAGCGGTGCTGGCCGCCGACAACGACCTGCTGCGCGTCATCGAGGAGCTGCGGGTCCAGGACATGCTGCCCGCCATCTACTTCATCTTCTCCCGCAAGGGGTGCCGGGAGGCCCTCTCCCGGTGCGCCACCCACGCCCTCGACCTCACCAGCCTGGAGGAGAAGTTCGCCATCGACGAGGTCCTGACGGATCGGCTGGCAGAGGTCGACGACCCTGAGGAGGCGGCCATCTACACCGCCGGGCTCAACATGGACATGCTCCGGGCCGGAGTCGCCGTCCACCACGCCGGGCTGCTGCCCTACGTCAAGGAGACGGTGGAGGAGCTCTTCCAAAGAGGCCTTCTCAAGGTCGTATTCGCCACCGAGACTCTCGCCTTGGGGCTCAACATGCCGGCCCGCGCCTGCGTCGTCTCCACCTTCACCAAGTTCGACGGCCAGGGCTTCGCTGCCTTACGTTCGGGCCAGCTGAGCCAGTTGCTGGGACGGGCCGGGCGGCGCGGCATCGACTCCATCGGGCACGGGGTGATCCTGCGTGACCCGGAGGTGGACCTGGGCGTCATCTGCGAGACCCTGCTGGGCAACGACATGGCGGTTGAGTCCAAGTTCGCGCCCACCTACAACATGACCCTCAACCTGCTCCGGCGGCACACTCCAGAGCAGTCCGAGGAGTTGCTCGAGCAGTCCTTCGGCCAGTACCAGCGGCTGCAGGCGCTGGAGAATGTCAAAGCGCGTCGGCCCAATCTCGAGGACCGCCTGGAGGATCTCCGGCGCCGCCAGTTCCGCCACCCCAGGGTGCGCTGCAGCGAACGCACGCTGAGCCAGTTCCTGGGTGCCAGGCAGGCGCTCGACACCGCCCGGGCCGATGCCCGCCAGCTTCGCCGGCAGCACTTTCGCGACCGCCGGGGAGGCCGGTACGGCGCCGATACCCGCGACCCCGGAGGCCGGCTGGAGCGCGCCCGCCGGGCCATCCACGAGCAGGAGAAGCGGGTCGCGGCTTCCTCGTGCCGGCACTGTCCCCTGTTGGGGGAGCACCAGGCCTGCCATCAGGAGGTGCGTGAGCTGGAGCAGTCCCTGGCCAGCGCGGAGGCGACCGCCCGGGATCGCGAGCACGAATTCCGTGACCAGCTCGGCGCCTACCGCCAGGTCCTGACCCAGCTCGGGCACCTGGAGCACGACCGCCCCACCAGGCTGGGGCTGCTGGCCGCCAATGTGTACGGGGAGAACACCCTGCTGGTCTCGCAGGCGGTCCTCGAGGGCTGGCTCACCGGCCTGGAGCCGGAGGAGATCTGCGCGGTCGTGGTGATGCTGGCCGCTGAGGACCGCAATCCGGGCCGGCCCGGCTCCAGGCGCCGGATGCCCACCCGCCGCCTGGAGCAGCTGTCGCACCGGCTGCGCCAGGCTCAGCGGGAGCTGGCCGAGCTGGAGCAGGAGTGGGCGATCTCAGAGAGTCGGCCCCCCTCGCTCGACTACGTCGAGTACGTCTACAACTGGAGTCGGGGGGTGCCGCTCACCGAGCTGCAGCCGCCCCCCGGCGTCGATGTCGGCGATGCCGTCAGGGCCACCAAGTCCGGCTACGCGCTCTGCCGGCAGCTGGAGCAGGGGTTGGCGGGTTGGCCCCTGCACGCCGCGGTGCAGCGGGCGCGCCAGAGTCTGGAGCGGGACCTGGTGCGGCGGCTCTGACCGAGGGGCCGGCCTCTTCGCGACCCGGCCACAACTTAGAATTGCGGGCGGCGTGAGCAACTGTCGCTGTCATGTCTGAGCGTTTGGTGGTCTCCGAGACCCGGCAGGAGGTCGCCTTCCTGACCCTGGACTCGCCGGCCAACCGCAACGCCCTCTCGGTTCGGCTGCTGGAGCAGCTGCTGACCGGGCTGCAGGATCTGTTGGAGGACCCCCAGGTCAGGCTGGTGGTGCTGGGCCATTCCGGGGGAGTCTTCTGCTCGGGGGCGGACCTGAGGGAGCAGGCACTGGCCTACCAGGCCACCGGCGCCAGTCCGGGCGCTGGCGGCCTGGTCCCGCTGCTCACGATGATGCTGGACAGCCCCAAGCCGATCGTCTGCCGGATCGACGGAGCGGTTCGCGGCGGCGGCATGGGGCTGGTGGCCGCCAGTGACGTGGCCCTCGCCAGCACCTCCGCTTCGTTCGCCTTCAGCGAGGTCCGGGTGGGCGTGGCCCCGGCCGTGATCTCCACCCCGGTGCTGGCCAAGATATCTCGCGCCGCCGCCCTCGAGCTCTTCTTGTCGGGGCGGGTGTTCTCCGCCGCCGAGGCGCTCGCCATCGGGCTCATCAACCGGACAGTCGAGCCCAGCGGTCTTGACGACGCAGTGTCGTCACTCTTGGGCGAGCTGCTGCGGGGGGCCCCCGGTGCCCAGGCTGAGGCCAAGCGGCTGATCTCAGCAGTTCCCCTGATGGACCGCCAGGTCGGCTTCGAGCAGATGGTCGAGCTGTCGGCTCGCCTCTTCTCCAGCGCCGAGGGGCAGGATGGGATAGCGGCATTCAGGGAGCGTCGACCACCGAGCTGGTCTCACTGAACTCCAGCTTCCAGGCGCTGCCCGGCTGCGCCCGGGCCCGACTTCCCCGCTGTCCGCGGTGGCGCTTGTTCTGGTAGAGGTGGCTGTCGGCGGCGCCGAAGAGGATGCCGGTGGTCTCCCCGTCCTCGGGAGCCAGCGCGATCCCGGCGCTGAACCGGGCCTCGGGGACGCTGCGCCAGAGCGGGGCGGTCGCCTGCTCCAGGAGGCGGCCGCCGGCCGCTCGATCCGCCCCCGGTGGCAGGAGCGCGAACTCGTCCCCACCAATCCGATACACCCGGTCGGGGCGCCGTCCACACCGGGAGAGCGCGGCCGCGGTGGCCACCAGCGCCGCGCGCCGGCACGGTGACCAGCGCCAGCACGAAGCTGCCCACGTCCCGCCGTGATCGGTGCAAGTGCTGCTCCAGATCCTGGTCGAACGCCCGCCGGTTGAGGAGCCCGGTGAGTGGATCATGAAGAGCCTGGCGCGAGCGCTCGGTGAGCAGGTCGCGGTGGTCACGCAGCAGCAGGAACTGTCGAACCAGCAGCCTGGCGCTGACCACCAGAGCGCCCAGGGTGACCCCTCGGTCCGTCGCGCCGGCGGTCAGGTCCACATAGAGGGCGACCAGGACCAGCCCGGCGGCGGGCAGGTGGGGGACGTAGCTGTGCACCACCGACCACGCGCTGGGCGCGTGGCCGAGCCAGCCCGGGGGCGTGACCCCCAAGTCGGGGCCACTGCCGCCAGCAAGAAGCCCGGACCGTGAGCGGCGGTGAGCCACCACGGCTCCGCTAGGTGTCCGATCAGGATCAGGCCCAGGTGGAGGGACGCCAGCAACAGGGCGCTCCCCAGCAACACGACCAGGATCGTGAAGGCCATCTGCGCGCGGGGGCGAACCCATCCCGCTCCGGCCCAGAGCGCGCCCGCGAAGAGGGCGCACGCAGCGGTCCAGCTCACCCCGACCGAGAGCGCCCTCAGACCGCCCACGGCGAGCAGCGGGGAGACCGCGGGCGGAGCGCAGATGGCGACCCCCAGAATCGCCAGATCGAGCAGGGTGGCAGCCCGTGGCGCCAGCGCTGGGGCTCGACCACGTAGGTGGCCAGAGCTGCGATCAGCAAGGGAAGGCCGAGGAGCTGGGCCAGCCCGGCGGCAGCCCCCAGGCCGGGGCGACCGCCGAGTACACCAGCCCGGCGATCGCAGCCAGCCAGGCCAGTGCCGAATGGCGGCGGACTGTGAGATCCATCGCCCAAGAGATTGGCATCATTTCCTCCGCTGCGTCTTCCGGGGTCGGTTACGGCCGTGATACGTTCAACCCACGCTGAGATCGGGCCGCTCGGACCAAAGGCTCGCCGGCCGGGTCCGGCGCGGTCGCCGGGATTCTGCCGATGGGGTTCGTGAGCCCATCACACGGCTCGACAAACACGAACCAATGATCGTACTGCAACACTTCGTCAGGGGAGACCCGATCCAGACTCACGACTCCGACCACCGCCGACCGGGAGCGATCTCGGCGGGCAGCGACCAACTGTCAGAGCCCGGCTGAGCCCACCATCTGCCCCACCGCGGCCGTGATCGCCATGGCGGCGGTTCCGCCGATCAGAACCCGGAGTGCACCGCGCCTCCAGTTGGCCCCTCCAGCGATGGCTCCCAGGGCACCGAGCACCCCCAGGGCGAGGACGGCGACCGTGGCCAGGACCGGGATCCGGGCCGGTGCGGGAGCCAGCGCGAAGGCCAGCACGGCGGGCAGCCCGCCCACCACGAACGAGGTCGCCGAGAAGCCCGCCGCCTGGAGCGGTCGGGCGCGACCGGAATCGGTTATCCCCAGCTCCTCGCGGGCATGAGCCGCGAGCGGGTCCGCCTTGGTCAGCTGGACCGCCACCCGGCGGGCCAGGTCGTATTCAACGCCCCGCCCGACGTAGATCTGGGCCAGCTCCTCCAACTCCCCCTCAGGGTCCGCCGTCAGCTCCGCCTGCTCTCGGCTCAGGTCCGCCCGCTCCGAGTCCCGCTGCGAGGAGACCGAGACGTACTCCCCGGCCGCCATCGACAGCGCGCCGGCGACCACGCCCGCAATCCCGGCGGTGATGACTCCGGCCTGGGAGGCTCGTGATGCCGCCACCCCCAGCATCAGGCTGGCGGTGGAGACGATCCCGTCGTCGGCACCCAACACGGCCGCCCGCAACCCACCGGTGCCGGTGCCGCGGTGGCTCTCTCCCGCGGCGTCAGGGTGGGGAAAGAGCCAGCGGATGGTCATGGGCGAGATTATCCCCGGCCAGGCTGCTCCCGTCTGGGCCAACAGGGCCGGGGCCGCGGTGGCCCCGGCTCGGGTTGCCGACCGACCGGTGTCTGCCCGGATCACCGTGACCGGCGCTGGGATGCCCATCCGAGCCGCTCCCCTCCTCTGTTGGGGAAAGAAAGAGAGCACCCAGCCCAGCCGGGGCCGGGCGATCAGGCGAGGAGCTGGCGGAGCTCCTGCTTGAGCAGTTTGCCCGTGGCGTTGCGCGGCAACGTCGCCACGATCTCGAGCCGGCGAGGCTGCTTCTGGCTGGCCAGCCGCGGGCCCAGGTGGTCACGCAACTGCTCCAGAGTCAAGCTCTCGCCCTCCCGCAGCACCACCACGGCCGCGACGGTCTCCCCCCACTCCGGATGCGGCGTGGCCACCACCGCCACGTCCAAGACGGCGGGGTGGGTCAGAATGGCCTCCTCCACCTCCCGTGGATAGACGTTGTAGCCGCCGGAAAGGATCAGGTCCTTCTTCCGATCGAGCATCCAGTAATATCCCTGGGCGTCGCGCCGGGCCATGTCGCCGGTGTGGACCCAGCCATCCCGCAGCACTGCGGCGGTGGCCTCGGGGTTCTTGAGGTAGCCCCGCATGGCGCTCGGCGTGCGCATGATGAGCTCGCCCGGCGTACCGGCCGCAACCTCCAGCCCATCCCCATCCACCAGGCGCACCTCGGTGTTCACGGTCGGGTGCCAACCGAGCGAGCCGGCGTGCTGGTCGTGGTCCTCATCGGCGAGAGCGATCCCGTTGGGCCCGCTCTCGGTGAGGCCGTAAACCCCCATCCAACGGCCCCCAAAGGTCTTGCGGGCGGCCTGCACCTGGTCGGCGGCCATCGGCGCACCCCCATACACCCACTGTTTCATGGCGGAGAGGTCGTAGCCGGAGGGCTCGGCTCGCAGCGCCAGCAGGTACGCAACTGGGGCCGCGAAGAGGTACTGCACGGCTTCGCGCTGGAGCAGCTCCAGCATGGCGCCGCAATCGCGGGGATTGAAGGTGTCCAGCACCACCGTGCTACCCGTGTAGACGGCTCCGACCAGAAATAGGTTCAGCGGGGCCGCGTGAGTCACGGGCATCAGCACCGCCACCCGCTCACCGGGACGCATGCCGAACTCGTAGGCCGCCATCGCCGCCGTCTCCACGATCGCCGCATGTGTCATGACGACGCCCTTGGGCTGGCCGGTGGTGCCGGAGGTGTAGAGGATCTCCGCGTCGTCGTGGCCCGCTGGCAGGGGGGGCAGGGCTGCGGCGGGCACCCGGTCGAGCTCTTCGGGTTCCAGGACCGGCACCGTGGCGGAGGCCAACGGGCACGTCTCCCGGCTGCAGATCGCCAGCCTCACCTCGGAGTGGGCGAGGATGCCCGCCGCCTCGTTCGGGGTGAGCCGAGCATTGAGCGGGACCGCCACCGCGCCCGCGTAGAGCGCGGCGAAGAAGGCGAGCGGAAACTCGAGCGCGTTCCCCAGCACGATCGCCACCCGGTCGCCCGGAGCGACTCCGCGCGCCACCAGCACCCCGCCCCAATGCTGGGCCCCGGTGCGCAACTCCTGCCAGCTGAGCTGCCGCCCCTGCTGGGGGCTGCGCACCGCCACCAGGTCAGGGTAGTTGCCAGCCGCGCGCTCCAGCAGGTCCAGGACCGTGCTCATCCGGTGGACTCCCCCACACCCAGCCGGGGCAGCGGGACACCACCGCAGGGCTCGTCCTCGGTCAGGGGACCGTAGATCGAGTCGAGCCACGCGACATCCTCGCCCACGCCGTGCGCGGCCGGGGGCTGTAGGTAGAGGCGGGCGAGCCACCAGGTGAGCACCAGCTTGCGCTCATCGGCTGCCTTCAAGTCGGTCACCGCGTCGTCGAGCATCAGCAAGAACTCGAGGATCTCGCTGAGGAAATCCATCAGCCGCCGGGCGTGCTGGGGAGCCGCGGCCGAGTGCTGCGCGAGCCAACTGATGGCGCTCTCCGCCTCCCGCCAGCGCTGGCAGAGAAGCGCACCCAGCTCGCGGCTGCGGGGGTCCGCCAGGGCCCGCGCGGCAACCTCACTCACCCGCCGCCCCAGGACCAGGTCCGCGCGCCAGCGCGGCGTCAGGGTGCGCAGGAGCTCCAGCGCCTGAATGTTCGCCGGTCCTTCCCAGACCGGCAGCACCTGCGCCTCCCGGAACATCCGGGCCGTGACGTACTCCTCGACGTAGCCGTTGCCCCCCAGCACCTCGATAGCACGACTGGCATTGCGCACTGCCAACTCGCCGGTGCGGTACTTGGCGAGCGCTGTCGTCAGCCGATGCCAGGCGACACGTTCGGGCGAGGCGTCGGCCGTGGCCGCGTCGAGCCCCTGCGCCGCCGCGAAAGCCAAGGCCGTGGCCGCCTCCAGCTCCGCCAGCATCGTGACGATCGTCTGCTGCACCATCGGGTGTCGGCTCAAGGTGGTGCCGAAGGCGAGACGCTCCGCGGCGTAGAGTCTTGCCTCCAGGTAGACCCGGCGGTGGATACCCGCCGAGGCCACGGAGTTCGCGATGCGCGAGAACTCCAGCGCCTCGAGCATGTGCTTGAACCCGTCCGGGGGTGGGGTCACCAGCTCGGCCAGCGCCCCCTGCAGCTCCAGTTCGCCTGTGGCGAGCCCAGTGGTGCCGAGCTTGTCCTTGAGCCGGCGGATGCGATAGGCGTTCATGCTGCCGTCAGCGAGGTTACGGGGCATGAGGTAGAGGCCGAGCCCGCGGGTGCCGTCGGGCCCCCCGGGAGGACGCGCCGTCACCAGCGCGAGGTCGGCGTCGGCGTTGCTGGCGAACCACTTCTCTCCGGTGAGCCGCACCAGCTGCTCGTCCCCTGCTCCGTAGACCTGGCGTATGGCCGGCATCTCACCCCTCGCCAGCGGGTCGGCCAAGGTGGTGGCCAGCCCCGCGTCGGACCCGCCCTGCTTCTCAGTGACGAAGGTGGCGCCGTCGGCGAAGGGCCCCTCCTCTCTGACCGCCAGGCGAGGCAGGTAGCGGGACTTCTGGCTCTCGCTACCGTGGCGGGAGATGACATAGGCGGTCGCCGCCGTGAGCGTGACGGGGCAGCTGAGGCCGGGGTCCGACTCGCTCAGGAGGTAGAGCAGTCCGAAGTGCACGGTGTAGGGCAGAGGCCGAGGTCCGTAGTTGCAACCCACGATGCCAAGCCCGTAGACCTGCCCCACCGACTCCTCGTAGCGGGGGTTGTAGGTCACCTCGTTGACCACGTTGCCCTGACGGTCGTGGGTTGCCAGAACTGGCCTGGCGAAGCGGTCCGTGTATTCGGCTTGGCGGTCGATCTGATCCCCCGACAGGGCACCCATGCGCTCGAAGAGAGGCCTGGCCCGTGCGTACTCCGGCGCGGTCAGACGGCTCGCGAGGACCCGCTGGAGGTTCCGGTCCACCGTGAAGAAGTTGAGCCCGCGACCCTCCGCTCGGCGGTCATGCACGCCCATCCCTGGCCCTTCTCTTGGTCCCGCGTGGTGCAACGCCGCGGCCGCGGCGGACATCCCCCTGCCGGTGGACTGCGGCGGCGGTCCGGAGCCGATCATACGCTGCGGAGTGTTGCCACCAAGCCCTGACCGGCTCGCCAGCGGGCTGGACGCCAGGCCACCACAGCCGACCTCGGGGAAGGACCAACCCGCGGCCGGCTCCCCGGTGCCACAGCGTCGCCGGCCCCATCGCGGCCCTGGCGAAGACATGTGCCGCCTGGTGTCGGGCAACCGGCCCGAGCGCGTCGCCGCGCCCGCCTGAGCCCGGATGGAGCGGCGCGTCTGGCCGGGATGGCCCCGGACCGATTCCCGGGGATGCCCACCGATCCATGCCTTTGCCATTGAGTGAACCTGAGTCAAGCCCACGGCTTTCCACAAAGTCGGTGGACCAGCATCTTCGATTAGCCGCATGACTCTCCCGTTGCCGGGTTTGGTTCCGGCCTCACCGTGGAACGCACACCGCCGAGGCGGTGGTCTTGCATCCGCCCTCCAGGTGCCCAGGGCATGTGGACCGCCGCCTGTACCGTCTGAGGACGGTCCGGGGACGAACGGGGCGGTGGCTCCAACTGAGCCACAACTGGCACGGTCCGGCCAGTCACGGAGGTTTTGAGCAGCGTTGCTGTCCCGGTCGACCAGCTCACCCGTCACTGCGCAGACGAGTTGCTTGGCCAGCTGCTTGGGCTCGATCAGCCGGCTCCCGCATGCCCCCATTAGCCGTCGGGGATCGCGAACTTCCCTGGCGGCACCCGCTTCTTCCCGGCCTCAGGTTCGACCGCCGTCGCGGTCATGTCTCGCATCCCATCCCGGTCACCGTGGCGGTCAATCGCGCCGCCCGATTCTTCGCTGCCGGGCGGCCGTGGAGGCGGGCGCGCAGCGAGGTGAGGATCCCGGTCACATCCCCCACCAGGTCGTCGTCGACCTCGGCGGGATCCCCTGCCAGCAGGCGGCGTCCCGGGGCTGAGAGCGCGGCCTCCACGTATTCCGCTCCGAAGCGGGCGAGCCGATCCCGAGGCTCGATCACGCCCACCGACTCATCCCGCGGCAGGATGAGGAACTGGCGCCGTTGAGCGCGGAGCCACCTCGGTGACCACACGGCCCACCGAAAGGCCCTCGCCTGTCGCCCACGCCGTGATCCTGACCACCCGCCGGTCGAGCTCGGCCAGCCGGTCGGCCGACCAGACCCGGGCGCAGACGGCGACTCTGCCAGTGACGGCGGCTGAGCCCGGAAGGTCGACCAGGATCAGGCCACCGACGCGGCGCGCCGGCACCGGCGGCTTTCCAGCTCGGAACCAACGGTATGCGGTCACCGGACGAATGCCTGGCAGCCTCGCCCACTCCTTCAAGTTCATCTCCGCCCACTATGACCCACCGCACCAACAACTGTTCGCATCCCCCGTGGCTGGGACCGGTTCAGCCACGCAGGATCAGCCGCTGACGGTCACTGGCGAAGACCGCCACCGCCAGGCCGAACACCCCCAGGTCGCGGGCGACGATGTCGGACAACCCGCCGGTGAAGGAGAGCGACAGGACGATCTCCAGCAGCAGCAAGGCGCTCACCGCCGCCGCCAGCCGAGGCGCTATCCCCAACATGAGAGCGGCCCCCAGCAGGACCAGCACCCAACCGTGCAGGAGGACCATGCCCAGCGCCAGGGCCGAGGTCTGAGCGATACCCGGCACGTACCCCGTCCAGAGGCTGGGCTGGAACAGTTCGTGGAGCCCAAACCAGAGCAGTACCAATCCCAGCGCGAGCCGAGCCACGGTCGGAGACCACCCCTGGACCGCCTCAACCACACCGGCTGGTCCGGTCGGGTTGGGGTCGGCGATGTGAGCCTCGACCACCGCGGCGGCGGAACTGCGGGCGGCGGCCCGGGCAACCCGGTTCCTTCTCGCCATCGTCACGCCACCACATGACCGGAGGCATCGGTCACCACCAGACCGTCATCACCGAAGTTGTACTCGGCGTTGGCGGAGTCATCCCCCAAGTTGGCCTCGATGAAGTAGACGTGGTCACTGGCGGGGTAGGTCTTGGTGATGGGAGACTGGCTGCCCCCGGAGATGGTGAGGGTGAACTGCACGGAGGCTCCGGAGTTGTGCGCTTTGAACGAGAAGCCAGCCATCGCCACCTGCGCACTGGAACTCGGAGCGCCCGGGTAGAGCTGGTAGGTGTAGGCAGCATAGGCGGTGGAGGAGAGCAGCGGCCCGGGCGTGGCGGAGCCGCTGGGGGCCGGAGTTGGTGAACCACCGCTGCTGGTGGGCGTGGCCGCTCCGCTCGCGCCGGGGCTGGGCTGAGGCGACGCGGCGGAAGCCGGCCGGCCGGCATGGGTGCCGGTGAGCCCGCTCGAGCCGGCCAGTCCCAGACTGCCTGGGTGCCCATAGCCATGGACGGCCAGGATGGCCGCCATCACCGCTGCCGTCGAGAGGGCGATCGCCCCCCGCACGCCGACTGTCTCGCCCGCTATACGCATGCTTGTACCACCTTGATAGCTCCCCGCCCCATCAGATTAACCCAAAGCGGCCGACTTCAGCCCGGCAGCGCCCCTGGTCGGTGTCGTCCCGGCCGTCAGGAATTGATGTCGACCACCGCCAGGTGGTCGTGCTTCTGCAGGTAGCTGCGCACCGACAGGAGGGCGGCAGCGCCCTCGCCCACGGCCGACGCCAGCTGCTTGGTGGACCGGGCCCTCACGTCCCCGGCGGCGTAGAGCCCCGCCTGGGAGGTGCGGTAGGCGTCGTCGGTGACCACGAAGCCCCAACGGTCCAGATCCACCACCCCCTCCAAGAGTTGGGAGTTGGGGGTCTGGCCGATGAATATGAAGGCGGCGGCGGGGTGCCAGCGGATCTCCTGGCCGCTCCGGGTGTCGCGGGCCACCACCTCCTCCAGCTTTCTCTGGCCCCGGAACTCCTCCAGGACGGTGCCGGTGTGGATCTCGAAGCGAGGATCCGACTTGACCTTGTCCTGCAGCAGCCGGGAGGCGGTCAGCTCGGATTCGTTCTGCACGATCCGAATCCTCTTGGCGAACTGGGCCAGGAACAGGCCCTCCTCCAGGCCGGCATTGCCCCCGCCAACCACCAGCAGCTCCTCCGCGCCTCGGTAGAAGGGGCCGTCGCAGGTGGCGCAGAAGTGAATGCCGGCCCCGATCAGGGCGTCCTCACCGGGAATCCCCAGGCGCCGGTAGGTGGACCCAGTGGCCACCAGCACGGCATGCGCCCGAATTTGCTGACCCGTCCCCAGCGCCACTTGGAGATCCTCGCCGTCACGCCTCAGCCCGGTGACCTTGGCGCCCGCCACCAGCTCCACCTCGTAGCGGCGCGCCTGGGCCTCGAAGCGATCCATCAGCTCGGCGCCCCCGATGCCTTCTGGAAACCCCGGGTAATTGTCGATCCGCTCGGTGACCCCGGCGTTTCCGCCCAGGCCGCCCGAGTCGATCACGACCACGCCGATCCCCTCTCGGGCGGCGTAGATCGACGCCGAAAGCGCGGCCGGGCCGCCTCCGACTATCACCAGATCGTAGAAGCCCAGCGCAGCCTTGACGGCGATTCCGAGCTTGCTGGCAAGCGCCTCGTCCGACGGCTCCAACAGGCTGGTGCCATCAGGAAAGATGATCGTGGGGATGGTCCTGCCGCCGTTCTGGAGCCGCTCGACCTCGGCCAGGCCCGCCTTGTCCTCGTCGATGTCGACCCATGCGAAGGCGATCCGGTGAGAGCTCAGGAACGCCTTGCTGCGATGGCAGTCAGGACACCATGAGGCCCCGTACACGGTGAGCTCGGACACCGGCGCAGTTTCACACATTCCGGCTCCAGAGGTCCGGGGTCAGGAGACCACCGGCGGGAGCGCGGCCGGGCACATCCCCACCCTGAGCCGGCGATGAGCGAGTGGGCCGGCGAGGGATAGAGGCCCGAGGAGATCGCCCCGGAGGCGGGGTTCCTCGCCATCCTGGACACGGCCCGAGCTCTCAACGACACCATGCGGCACGACGCAACCTCCCGCCATCCCAGGACTGGCAGTTCCGAGCTCAGGACGGTGACCCTGTTGGCCCACAACAGTGCCGTCGCCCCAACCGAGCTCGGTGCCCGCCTCGAGATCACCAGGGGGTTGACCGGGATCGTGGACCGGCTGGAGCGATCCGGTCAGCTGAGGCGGCGGGACGATGGCAGCGATCGGCGCAAGAGGAGAGTGGAGGTTACCGAGGCGGCGCGGGAGATGGCCGGAAGTGCCCTCGGCGGCCTCGACCTGGCCCACCGGGAACCACCGGACCGGCGGTCGCTGGAGGAGCCGCGCCCGATTGCGAGCTTCCTGGGCGAGATGAAGGCCGCCATCGCCGAGCACGCCTCCGAGCTTGGCCCGCGTCCCGCCGCCGCGGCCCATCCCCATCCGCGGCCGGGCCCGACCGAGACCAAGCCAGCTGGCGCCAAGAAATCTCGCCATCCCCTGATCTCCAACTTCCCAGGCGCTGGAATCCACGGCGGCTGCCCGGTCCCGAGCCGGCCACGACCGATCAGTCGCGAAGCCGCGGTCCGCTTCCCATTGCAACCAGATCCTGAGCCGGTCCGGTGGGCTGGTTGGGGGCATCGGGCCCAGCCCCGGGCGGTGCCGGGGCCAGCTCCTGAACCCGTGGCCGCCCCGGTCGGGATTGGCCGGCGCCTGGCTGATCACGTCGGCTCAGCACTATCCTTCGACCCTTCAGAGTCAGCCATCCCAGGGCACCCTCCGGGAGCGCCACCACCAGATCCAGGATCTGCACCTCCAGCCCCAGGGAGAGGACGGAGGCTACCGGCAGCCCGGCCAGCGCCAGCCCACCTGCCCACCAAATTTGGGACGTGCCCATGCCGCCGACACCCTGCACCGGGAGCGCGAACAAGAGGGTCCGCACCGCCAGGGCCAGCCAGACCTGCCATAGGCTGAGATGAGCTCCCAGAGCCAGGAAGAGGCAGAGGTACTCCAGGGCCGCCACGAGCCGGGCACCGCCGGTCGCAAGCGCCAGGCCCGCCACCGTCTGCCAGCTGCTCAATTCCGCCAGGGCCACCTCGGCGCGGATGGCGAGTCGGCCGACCACAGGCAACCTCTCCGCCAGGGCCAGGATTCGACGGCGCGATCGCTCCACGAAGAGGGCCAGCAGGGCCAGCACCAGCACCACCGCCAGCACGATCGCTGAGAGGCGCACGGGCCTCGCCAGCCGCACCCCCGCCAGGTCCGCGCTGACCAGGAGGATGACCGCCAGGCTGGCCATGTCCAGCAGCCTCGCCACCAGGGCGGCACCCGTGCCCCTGGTCACGCTCATATCGAGATCACGCCGAGCCAGCCAGACGAAGGCGGCGTCGCTACCGGGCCCGGGCAGGACCTGGCCGGCGCCCCAACTGGCGGCCGTGACCCAGACCACACCCAGGGCCGAGCCCTGGCCCAGGAGCATGCGATAGCGCCAGGCACGCAGCCCGACGTAGGCCGCCGCCAAGGCAGCGGCCAAACCCAGCAGGGGCAGGGATACATGCTCCAGGGAATAGAGCGCCCGGTGCAGGGAGATCTTGCTCAGCACCAGGGCCAGCAGCACCACCGCCGCCAGTGTGCCCAACACCAACCGCGCCCAGGGGCGCCGGGTGAGGCCAACCACTCTCGCCAAACCGATGCTCACAGCCATCCAGTCTGAATCATGCGCCCTTCCCCGCCCTGTCGGCGAATATCCCGCTGACGTTGAGCCCTCGTGTCCGGGCCTCCGGGGCGGCTGGTGACCCAGCCGTGCCCCTGTCATGGATCGATGCCGCGGGCATCAAGCCACCGCCTGCTTGGGGCTGGGTGAGGCCCCGCCGAGGTTGACGGGAGGACCGGTGGCGACAGCAGCCTCCCGATCAAAGGGGCGGTCCCCGGCAGAACCGCGCCGGGCGGTCCTCCTCCCCCTCCTTGGGCCTTGCGGCCCTGGGCACGCCCCCGCGAACCGCGGATGTCCTGGTCTGGCCCCACCCATCCGGGCGGATCGGGAGCTTCGACCAGTCGACCGGTTGCCCGGTCACCATCTGGACCGTCAGGCCGACTGCGGCAAGCTCGGTCAGAGCCGCCAGACTCCTCGCCGCGTTGAGGTCGCGGTCGAGGGTGGGCCCGCGGGCGTCGCGGCGAAATACCCGCTCGGAGCGGGAGGGCTCGGCCTTCTTGACCTCGTGCGAGCGCAAGCCCCTGGCTTCAGCCATGGGGTCGAGCGAGTCCCGAAGTGTTACAACAAGAACCTCGGCACGGAGCGC
>JAKAWF010000521.1 GCA_021817025.1 bacterium | reverse complement strand
AATGCCGGGTCGTAACCCATCAAGCCGAAGTCGCCTGGTCCCGTCTTGATCTGCCGCAGGTCCAGGGTGTTGATCGCCCCGTCCACGATGGGCAGCTCATATGTCTTCCCCGTGCGGCTGTCGGTCACGGTTAGCGTGCCCTCGGCCGCTGCCTCCTCAGCCATGCCTCACCTCCATCGATGAACCACGATCCCTCCATCTTGCGCCAAGCACTCCCGCCAAGTCGAATTGACGAGGGGGCTTGCGTACTTGTGCAGGGAGCTCACCAGCTCCAGGTCGCGGCCGTTTCAGCCGCCGCCCTCGCTGATTGGGTCACCGGGCGGCCGTGGGCCTGATCACCGGCCTGCACGGGGCGGTCGCGATCATCCTCCTCTGCAGCCTCCTGTTGGTGGAGGAGGCCGGGGTGCCGCTTCCGTTCGCGCCGGGAGAACTCACCCTGCTGGCGGCCGGGCTGCTCATTGCCACCGGGGTGCTCCAGCCCTACCTGTTCGTCCCGCTGGCGTTCCTCGCCTGTTCGACCGGAGCCCTGGTCGGCTTCAGCTGGGCTCAGGTGGTGGGTGAGAGGGGGCTGGCGTCCCTGGCCGCCCGGATTCACCAGCAGAAGGCACTCGGCAAGGTGGAGAAACGGATCCGGGCGGCCAGCCCGCTGGAGGTCGCGATCTCCCGGTTGGTCCCGGGGCTCCGGATCTACACCACCCTGGTCGCGGGAGCGCTCGGGGTTAGGCGGCGTGACTTCCTCTTCGGGATGCTGCCCAGCACGGCGCTCTGGGTCGTGGTCTGGGTGGCCCTGGGCGCGGTGGTCGGGATCCCCCTCGAGCACCTCTTCACCAAGGTGTCGAGCCTGGCGGTGCAGGGCGTCGTCCTGGTGGTGATCGGGGTAGGGGGATACCTCGCCATCCGCAAGGCGCCGACTGGACAGCGAGAGTCGCTCGTTCGCCTCCCCGTGGCGCTGAGGACCAGTCTGGCCGTGGCCGTGGATGTCACGGTGGTGGCCAGCATCCTGACCGGCCTGGCGGGGATCGTCCGGCGGGTGAGCGGTGTGGGGCCAACGGCCAGCTGGGCGGATGTGGTGGTGGTGGTGGCCGCGATCGCCGCCCTCTACCTCCTCCTGACCCGGCAGGGCGCGGGGGCCACGGTGGGCGAGGCCCTGTTGAGGACTCAGTACCTGCCCCACCGGGGTGAGCGCTCGATGCGCGATTCCCTGCGGGCGGCGGTGGGAGTGGACCACCTCGATCCGCAGCTACGTGCGGCATCCGAGCTTCTCCGGGTGGTGGGCGGGGCGGTGCGGCTGGGCCTGCTTCGCGAGCTGCTGGAGCGGCCCAGGAGCGCCGCCGACCTGGCCCCGGACATGCAGCTTCCGGTGGAGGAAGCGACCTACCACCTTCAGGCTCTGAGGCAAGCCGGCGTAGTAAGGCCGGTGGCCGGGTCTCAGGAGACCTATGAGGTGGCCGAGGGATCACGATCGTGGCTCGCCGACCTGATGCGGGCAGCCGAGGCTCCGGCTGGGGACTGATGCCCGTGAAGGGGCCGGGTTGGTACCTTTGCCTCGTCGACCCAGCATCTTGTGTCCTTGGCGTTGACATGACACTACATATGGCCGACAATGTGCGGAGCGGGCCCGGGCCCGCGGGAGCGGAGACGGCGGTGCACTAGAGCCCATCAGGAGGGGAAGAGGCTTGGCCACCAGTCAACCGATGGACCTCGACAGGAGCGCGTTCACGGGCGCGGGCGAGGACTACTCCGCCTTCAAGGTGGAGAAGAGGGGGATCGAGCTGATCCCCGAGGAGGAGCGGAAGATGACGCCGGCGTCGCTCTTCTGGCTCTGGGCCGGCGGGATTTGGAACGTGGAGTTCCTGGTTTACGGTGCCCTCATCATCTCCTTCGGGCTGTCCTTCGGCCAAGCTGTGCTGGCCATACTGGTGGGCAACGTCTTCTACGCCTTCCTCGGCCTCGCCAGCCTGCTGGGGCCCGAGACGGGGACCACCGCTTTCATGGTTTCCCGGGCCCCGTTCGGGCTCAACGGAAACCGGGTGGTGGCGCTGTTCAATTGGATCACCCAGGTCGGCTTTGAGATCGAGGGGATCGTTCTGGTCGTTCTGGTGGCGCTGGCCATGTTCGCCCGGGGCGGGGTGGCGGGCAGCACCGGACTCAAGATCGCCCTGGTTCTATCGGCGGTGGCGATCCAGTTCGTGGTGCCCTTCCTGGGCCACGCCATGATCACCAAGACCCTGCGTTACCTCTCCTACGTCTTCATCGTCCTGTTCGCGGTGATGGCAGCCCTGGTCATCCCCCACGTGAATCTGGGCCACTTCCACCAGCAGGCCTCCTGGGCCGTGTGGACCACCGCGGTGGTGCTGATTGTCTCGGCGGGGGGGCTGGGCTGGACCGAGAACGCCGCCGACTACTCGCGGTACCTTCCCCGGGCGACGCGTCGGGCCAAGACCTTTTGGGCGGCCACCCTCGGTGGAGCCGTTCCGTCGATCCTGCTGGAGCTGTTGGGGGCAGCCGCCTTCACCATCAGCCCCAAGGTCACGGCAGTGACTGGGGTTCCGGCCTCGTTCGCTAGCTGGTTCTTCTGGCCCTTCCTGATTCTGGCGCTGCCCCAGCTGTTCGCCATCAACTCCCTCGACCTCTACTCGTCGGGGGTCACCCTGCAGGCCCTCGGCGTCCCGGTGCGCCGCTGGGGCGCCGTAGTCATCGACACCCTGGTGGCGGGAGGGGTGACCGCTCTGGTCATCTTCAAGGGCAACTTCTACACGGACCTGGCCGGCTTCCTCAACTACATCGTGGTCTGGCTGGGCCCCTGGTTCGGCATCGTCATGGTCGACTACCTGCTGCGGCGGGGC
>JAKAWF010000520.1 GCA_021817025.1 bacterium | reverse complement strand
CGCGAGATCATCGGTGGCTTCACGGTTGGCGAAGTGCGCCGAGTCAGTGCTGGATGGCCGGACCCCCAACTGGCTCGGGACGGACTGTCGACCCCGATTGAGCTCAGGCGCTATTTCGACGGCCTCACCTGGGGCGTTGCGCTTCAGGTGACACGCCCCCGTCGACTTTCTCGCGGCGTCCGCTCGCAAGCGGGGGAGAGTGGCCGCCAGTCCTATCGGTTCCTGGATCCGGCGGGGCGCGACCGGGCCCTCGTCCGGCGCTTGGCCGAGGCCAATTTGCCGAGGGCCTGAGGGGTCAGCGCGGCAGCGGCGCTTGTCGCCAGTTCGGGGCCATTGCTGGGCTGCCGCCTCGGTCGGCCCACTCTGAGCCGACGGCGAAATCGCCGCCATGAGTGCTTCGAGGACAGGATGGGGGTGGGATCTCATCTTCAGCTTCCCGAGCACCGCCGGGCACCAGGTGCTGGCCGCGTCCCACCACCCGGACAGTCAGCCGCCCCAAGATCTGCGCGAGCTAGGCCCTGCACCGACCGGCCGGGGCGCTGGCCCCTTGCGCGGCTCCACAATGATGCGCCACCCGAGGAGGCTGGCGTATCGAGCCAAGCTGCTGTGCTTGGGATCCACACCCCCCCGCTCGAGACGAGCCACGTTGGGCTGCTTGGTGCCCAGGGCGGCCGCGACTCGCTCCTGGCTGAGGCCCTGGCGTTCCCGCTCAGCAGCCAGTTGAAGAACCAGGCGGCGGGTTTCCAGCTCCGCCCGCAGCAGCGCGGGAAAGTCGGGGTTCATGGCGGTGCGCGTCGCGATGAATGCGTCCAGGTCGTCTCGCTGGACCATCGCCTTCAGATCCTACCATGTCGTCCGTGATATGGCGATCCGATTCCGGTTGTCGCTCGGTCAAGGGGTCCTTGCCCGACCCTCAGCTCCAAGCGACATGTCCACCACCTGATAGGCACTGGTCACCAGCCGCCAACCAATGGGTCTCACCTTGAGAATCCCTGCCCCCCGACGGTGGCAGCCCCCCTGGGACAAGAGACTGTCGAGCTTTGGCCGTCAGACACGCCTCCAACCTACGTTCCGCAGGTCGGGCAGGGTCTTCAGCCCGAATTTCGCGCCCAGCCCTCGTCGCGCTCTGCGATGCGGAGGGAGAGCTGTTCTAGGGTGCTGACCTGGGTACGGATCAACTCAGCGCTGGCGAACCAAGCGGCGTAGCGCTGGAGCTGGTCGTCGGTCAGGTTGCGGGTAACGGTCTTGCCGCCGATCTTGCGGGTCCACTGGTGATAGGGACCGTGCAGGCGTGGTGGGTCTGCCTTGCATCGACAGGTCGCCCTGCCGCAGGTCATGGTCCGCTCGATGAGCGTGCCGGGTAGGGCGAAGCCGGCTTGGGCGAGACGGTGGACGATGTCCGCCTGGGCCAGCTGCTCGGCTGAACTCGGTCCCGCCATCTCACCTCCTCGTCACGTCTTGGCCGAAGATCCGCCACCTACCGGGGCCACAGTAGTATACTGGAGATGTGACCGGTGTGCCCGCCTTTCTCCCGCCGGGTGGTGAGCGAGGGGTCTTGGTATGCCCCGACGAGATTGAGCTCTTTGCCAAGAGGATCGCCGGCCTGCCGGTCGCGAACGCCGTGCTGAGCCGCCTGGGCTTCGACGAACTCGTCTCCTCCTCCCTGCCCGAGCCCGATCCGCGCTGTGCGCTGGCGCCGGCGAGGCCGATCGGAGTGCTGGTGCGGAACTTGACCCTCGGACGCGAGCCCCTCTATGGGCTCGGCTCCTGGGCTGTCGGCTTCGAGCCCGATCTTCTTGGGCTCTCGCCGATCGAGGCAGCGGCGCTCAGCGACGACTGCGTCGGAAGGGCCCTTGACCAGCTCTTCGCCGCCGACCGGGCCAGCATGCTCACCGAGTTGAGCCTGCGGGCGATCGACGCCTACCGAATCGCGACCGACGAGCTGCACGACGGTTCCACTTCCCTCGTGCTCTACGGCGCCTATCAAGAGGCGAAGGGCGAGCCGCGCGCCGGGGTCAGCCCACCGCGTCCCGCGCGCGGCTTCTCGAAGGACCATCGCGGGGACCTCAAGCAGCTCGTGTGGATCCTCACTGTCACAGCAGATGGAGCTGTGCCGGTCACCTACCGCATGGCAGACGGCTGCACGGAGGACTCGACCACCCACATCGCGACCTGGGACCGCTGCCGGGAGATCGCCGGGCAGGCCGGGTTCTTGTATGTGGGCGACTCCAAGCTCTGCACTCGGGACAACATGGACCACATCGCCAGAGGCGGCGGCCGGTTCCTCACCATCCTGCCCCGGACACGCAAGGAGGATGAGATGGGCAGGGCCTGGATCGCCTCGGCCCAGGTTCCCTTCATCGAGGTCTCCCGTCGCCCGGGCAAGCGAAGGGACGACCCGGACCAGGTCTACTGGGCTGCTCCTGCCCCGACTTGCTCCGCCGAGGGCTACCGGATCACTTGGTTCCGCTCGTCGGTGAAGCGGGAGAACGACGCCGCGGCGCGAGCCGACCGGATCGAGCGGGCACTGGGGGGCTTGGAACAGTTCGCCGCCGCGCTCTCCTCGCCGCGCTGCCAGCTACGAAGCCGCTAGGCGGTCGAGGACGCCACCAAGGCACTGATCGCAGAGCAGGGCGCCACCCGCTGGGTCCGCTCGGAGGTGGCTGACACGGTCACCTCCACCTATCGCCAGGAGCGCCGCGGCCGGCTGGGGAGCACCACCCGCTACAAGAAGGTCGACTCCCACAACTTCTCCCTCACCTTCTCGACCGACGCCAAAGCGGTCGCCTACGACGCCACCTCCGACGGGTGCTTCCCAATGATCACGAACGACACCACCATGACCGAGG
>JAKAWF010000519.1 GCA_021817025.1 bacterium | reverse complement strand
CATAGTCCAACTCGGTGCGTCAATCGTGGCCAGTCGCCGCCAGTCCGGCAGTCAGCTTCCTTCGTCCCTGCGAAGGGGTGGTTGTGGAGCGCCAACTTATTGAGGCGGTGGGCAGATTGGTCGAAAATGAGGGTAAGCCAAGTAGCGTTACCGGACTTCGGACGTGTGGCTTGGCCCGAGCTGGCCCGTAACGGCGGGGGGCGGTGTGCAGCGCGGCAGGACAGGCTCGGCCTTCACCTGCATGACCTCGGACCGATGGTGCCGGCGAACGCGTGGGCGGCTCAGGGGGCGGTCGCGTGCAGCGGAGACCGCGGTTTGGGTGGCGTCGGGTCTGGGATCGCCATTGCGCCCCGCGTGCTTTGCCTTGGCGGTGCGTTCACCAAGGACCCGAATCACATGATCAATCCAGCTGGCCTCCAGGCTCGCATCGAACAGGTGGCAATTACAGTGCTCGGAGCTAGGGCTATGCGCTTCGCCCGCGGCGGTGGCTTCCACGCCGCACGCTTTCGGAAGTCGGATCCATTCCCCGTCCAGAGTCGCCGGGGGGGTTCAGCCATGGAGAAGGCCTTTCCTGGAGTTGGTGCCACTACAGTCGGGTCCCATACATGAGTGCGGCTCCCAACTCAGATGGGCCGAACCTCCCGCTGCGCGGAGTGAGGGTCCTTGACATCGCGACGATGATGGCGGCCCCCGCATCTGCAGGCTATCTGGCCGAGTTCGGGGCCGACGTGATCAAGGTCGAGAAGCCGCGGGATGGCGATCCGCAGAGGCAATGGGGGACCCGCAAGAACGGCGAGTCCTTGTACTGGAAGTCCTTAAGTCGGAACAAGCGCTCCCTCACCCTGGACCTACGCACCTCGGACGGCGCGCAGATCTTGCGGCAACTGGTGTTGGCCACGGACGTAGTCATTTCCAACTTCCGGCCCGGGGTGCTGGAAGCCTGGCACTTGGGGTACGACTCCCTGTCCGCGCTCAATCCCAGGTTGATTATGCTTGAGATATCGGGCTTTGGACGCAGCGGAGCCCTGTCGCGTCGGCCTGGGTTCGGCACTTTGGCGGAAGCCAGGTCCGGCTTCGCCCATTTGAACGGGCAGTCTGATGGTCCTCCCACGCTGCCCAACATGGGACTTGCCGACCAGTTCTCGGGCCTGATGGGTGCGTTCGCGGTGATGGTCGCGCTCTATGAGCGGCAGCGTGGGGATGGGCGTGGCCAGCGGATCGACCTCGCGTTGTGCGATCCCATCCTCCGACTGGTCGAGCCCTCGCTGCTTGATTGGGATCAGCTGGGAATCGCCGGGCAGCGCACTGGCAGCCGTAGCGTTCATGTGGCTCCGCGGAACGTGTACAGATGCGGAGACGGCCGCTGGGTGGCTCTGTCGGCCAGCACGCCGGCAACTGTGGCGAGGGTCTTCGCGGCAATGGGTCAGCCCGAGTTAACTGACGACCCCCGGTTCTCCGACAACGCCGCGCGGTTGACTAACGTCGAAGAGCTTGACCTGGTGATTGGGGATTGGTGTCGGGCGCACTCTGCGGACCAGGTGATCGAGATCATGGAGCGGGCCGAGGCAGCAGTGGGTCCGGTGCATGACATTCCCGAGGTGATGGCTGATCCCAGTCTCGCCGAGCGAGAGTCCCTGGTGTCCGTTGCCGATCCCCAACTCGGAGCGATGCGCCTGGTCAATGTGGTGGCTCGACTGAGTCGCACCCCGGGGCGGGTCACCAGTCCGGGTCCGGCCCTGGGTCAGCACACCGCGGAAATTTTGGGCGAGCTGGGACTTGGAACGCAGCTCGAAGATCTCAAGCGCCGCGGGGTAGTTTAGAGCCCGCTGCGCGTGGGAGGCGGGGCCTGGTGGCTATGAAGGGGCCTCGCCGGGGCTGACGCTGAACCATTGCTAAGCGAGTCCAGTTTCCGCGCGGGCGATGAAGTGACCTTCCGCAGATAGTCCAGAGTGCGTGACAGTTTGTCATCAAGGGCGGCCCGGTCGGAGACCTGGAGGCGGCGCTCGAGGCACTTAGCTCCAAACCCCACGGCCATGTGCTGGCGGTGCCATGGTTCGTGCGCCACCCGGGGCTGGACCAGGTGCTGTCCACCGGACCGCGGCTGGGGCGGGACCGAGTGGTGGCGACGGAGGTGCACCCGTGATCCGACCCACCTCCAAACTGGCCACCGCCCGGAACCGGCAGAGCACCACCCTAGGATCGTGGCTGGGCGTGGAGGATGCTGATGAGGACGATCTTTCCTCGACGCGGGACTGGCTGGGACGAAGCCAGATGCAGGGAGAGGCGTAGTGGGCCAGCCGGCACCTTCACAGCGGCAGCTTGGTGCTCTACGACCTGACTTCGGTGTTCGTCGAGGGACGGCGCTGCCCGCTGGCGCGACGCGGCTACAGCCGCGATGTCATGGAGGGTACCTTGCTGGTGGAGTTCGGGATATTTGCCAACTGAGAGGGCCGTCCGGTGGCGGTGGAGGCGTTCGCCGGTAGCACCTCGACCCACACGGCCGTGGCCACCCAGGTGGAGAAGCTCCAGAAACGCCTCGACTTGAGCAGCTGGTGCTGGTGGGGGCCCAAGGGATGCTGACCTCGGCGCGGGTGGAGGCGCCGAAGTGCCGCGACGGGATCGAGTGGGTGTCGGCCCGCAAGGGAGTCCGCATCGGGGCCGTGGTGGAGGACGGCGAGTTGCAAGCGGGACGGTTCCATCACCAGAGCCTGGCTGAGACGGTGTCCCCCAGATTCTCCGCGGAGCGCCTGACGGTCTGCAAGAAGTCCGACCTGGCGCGGGAGCGAGCCCTCGCGCGCGACGATCTGCTCTCGGCCACCGAGCGGGAGCTCGAGAATGAGGCCAGCTATGGC
>JAKAWF010000051.1 GCA_021817025.1 bacterium | reverse complement strand
GGCCGTGGCCCTTCCTCACGCAGTCCCGGCCCCTCCCCACCCCCCTCCGTGGCTGGCCCTCAGTCTCCCGATTACCACTTCGCTCCTCTCCGGCCCCCACCCGGCCCCGGACTTTGACAGGGACCTGAGGATCACCCCGGTGGGGGATGACAGGGGCGCGCCAAGCCGTCTAAGATCTCAAGACTGCGTGGAGCGGATTCCCACGCACCCGCCACCGTGGGCTGGCGGGACCAAGACCAGGGCACAGGAGGGTAGACAGACTCGTGATAAGCATGCCGAAGATGTCGTTCTGGCGGATGGCGGGGGTGGCTGCCGCGGCAGCCCTCTTCGTGGCCGCCTGTGGAGGCACCACCACTGCCCCCAAGACCATCACCGGGGGGACGGTGACATTCGCCGAGGGTCCAAGCGCTCCCCCCAACTACATCCTGCCGCTGGCGAGCGGCTCCTACTTCAGCGTCACCAATCTCTCCGACTTCTCTCAGAACATGTACCTCCCCCTCTACTGGTTCGGCAAGAACGGGGAGCCGGTTCTCAACTCGGCGCTCAGCGTCGCCAACGCGCCGGTTTTCTCGAACAACAACTCCAAGGTGACGATCACCCTCAAGAACTGGCAGTGGTCCAACGGAACACCGATCACCGCCCGGGACGTCGTCTTCTGGATGAACCTTCTGAGCGCGGTCACTGATCCCAAGTCGCCGACGGTGGGGACCAGCACCGCGCCTGGCCCCGGCTGGGGCGCCGCCGTTCCCGGCGGGTTCCCCCAGAACGTGATCAGCTACACGGCGATCGGGAGCAACAAGGTCCAGTTCGATCTCAACGGTTCCTACAACCCGACCTGGTACACCTACAACGAGCTGAGCCAGATCTACCCGATGCCCTCGGCTTCGTGGGACGAGCTCACCACCGCCGGCCCGGTCAGCCTCGCCAACGACGCCACCGCCGAGGCCCGGATCCTCGCTCCGGCGGCGGACGGCCTTCCGGCCAAGTCCTACCTCCCGGCCAACCCGGGCACGGGCACGAGTGGGGCTCTGGGCGTGGCCCAGTTCCTCAACACCCAGTCGCAGAGCCTCAGCACCTACGCCACCAACCCGCTGTGGCAGGTGGTCGACGGCCCCTTCAAGCTGAGCCAGTTCACGACCGGCGGCTTCGTCAAGATGGTCCCCAACAAGAACTACTCGGGTTCCCCCAAGCCGACCATCTCCGCCTTCGAGGAGTTGCCGTTCACCACCGACACCGCCGAGTTCAACGCGCTGCGCAGCGGCAGCCTGACCATCGGCTACATCCCGACCCAGGACCTGGCCCAGAAGGCCTCCCTGGAGAAGACCCAGCACTACCTCTACAACCCGTGGTACGACTTCGGGATCGTCTACTTCCCCTACAACTTCACCAACCCGACGACCGGGCCGATCATGAAGCAGCTGTACTTCCGGCAGGCCTTCCAATCGCTGGTCAACCAGCCCCAGTACATCAAGGACTTCGGGGCTGGCATCGGCACCATCAACAACGGCCCAGTGCCGGGGTACCCGGTCAAGAACCCTGACGAGAGTCCGCTGGAGTACAACGGTCAGGTCTATCCCTACAGTCCGACCAAGGCCGTGAGCCTGCTCAAGGACCACGGCTGGAAGGTCACACCCGGTGGCTCCACGGTCTGTGCAACGGCCGGGAGCGGCTCCGGCGCCTGCGGTGCGGGCATCAAGGCCGGCCAGCCGCTGACCTTCGGCCTTCTGTACGCGAGCGGCGCGACCGAGCTGACCAACCAGATGGAAGCGATGAAGTCCACCATGCAGTCGGTCGCCGGGATCACCATCAACCTGAAGAGCGCGCCGTTCTCGCAGGTCATCAGCACCGCTTTCGGCGGCTGCACTGCGGCCACTCCCTGCAGTGGCTGGGACATGGCCGACTGGGGCGGTGGCTGGGTCTACTCGCCCGACTACTTCCCGACCGGCGGGGAGCTCTTCGCCACCGGTGCCGGCAGCAACGCCGGTGACTACACGAACCCGACCAACGACGCCAACATCACCGCGACCCACACCGCTCCGAGTCAGACTGCCGAGATCGCAGCCCTCTTCAAGTACGAGGACTACCTGGCTCAGCAGCTGCCGGTGGTGTGGATGCCCAACGGCCCCTACCAGCTCACCATGTACAAGAGCAACCTGCAGGGCTTCGTCCAGGCGGGCGTAAACCAGCAGGGCATCTACGACGAGATCTACCCGCAGTACTACTCATTCAGCTGACCGCCAGCTGGTGAGAAGTCGGCTCTGATCGAACTCGGTTGGAGCCTGGGGGCCCGGCCTCACGGCCGGGCCCCCAACCACGTGTAGAATTCCCGCCAGCTAGTTGAGGCGAAGGGGAAGCCAGGAATGATCGGATACATGTTCCGGCGGGTAGGGCAGGCGATCATCGTGTTGATCGGGGTCACGATCATCACCTTCATCCTGCTGCACCTGCTGCCAGGGAACCCGATCCGGGCGATCCTGGGGCCGCGCGCCAGCGCCATCAACATCAAGCAGCTGACCGACCAGTTGGGGCTGAACAAGCCACTCCCCGTCCAGTACCTCATCTGGGTGAGCAACCTGCTCCACGGGAACCTGGGCTTCTCCTACAAGCTCGACCAGCCAGTGTCGTCCTTGCTGGCCCAGCGGATACCCAAGACTCTCTTCCTGGTCGGCACCTCGCTGGTCCTGGCCGTCCTGCTGGCGGTTCCACTCGGAATGCTGCAGGCGGTCCGGCGCAACCGGCCCGACGACTACGTGCTGACCGGCCTCTCGTTCATCTTCTACTCCATGCCCACCTTCTGGTTGGGCACGCTCCTGATAGTCCTCTTCAGCGCCACCCTCGGCTGGTTCCCCTACGAGGCCCCCCAGGATCAGCTGAGCATCTTCTCCCAGCTCAACGGCATGGTGCTGCCGGTCGCCACCCTGACCCTGGTCACCCTGGCGGGCTTCAGCCGCTACGCGCGCAGCTCGATGCTGGAGCAGACCATCCAGGACTACGTGAGGACCGCTCGCGCCAAGGGAGTCTCACGCCGGGCGGTGCTGTTCCGCCACGTGCTCCGCAACGCCCTGATCCCGGTGATCACCCTGATTGGACTGAGCCTGGGCGCGATCCTGGGGGGGGCCGTCGTCACCGAGAGTGTCTTCAACTACCCGGGTATGGGGCTGCTCTTCGTGCAGGCCGCGTTCTCCGACGACTTCCCGGTCCTGCTCGGCGTGACCGTGGTGGTGGCGGTCGCCACGGTGTTGGGCAACCTGGTCGCCGACATTCTCTATGCCGTGACCGACCCTCGGATTCGCTACGTGTCATGAACTCCTCCTATCCACAGCCACCAGGCAGCAGCCCGCTTCATGGGGCCACCAGGTGATCGAGGACGTCCGCGTCGAGCCGTTGCCATCCCTGGCTGAAGCGGGCGCGATGCTTCCGGAGGGCGGGGAAGGGTACAGCTCGGGCTCTGTCTGGCGGCTCATCTTGACCGTCTTCCTGGAGAACCGGCTGGCCATCGTGGGGCTGGGGCTGATCGTCTTCATGACCCTGTTCAGCTTCGTGGGGCCCCTCATCTACCGGACCCAGCAGATCTTCAACAATCCCAACATCGCCAACCTCCCCCCCAGCCTCCATCATCCCCTGGGCACAAACCCGGTGGGGTACGACACCCTGGGGAGGCTCATGCTGGGGGGCCAGAGTTCCCTTGAGATCGGGTTCGCGGCGGCCCTGATCGCGGTCGGGATCGGCGTGCTCTGGGGCGCCACGGCGGGGCTGGCAGGGGGTCTGATCGACGCCGTCATGATGCGCATCGTGGACGCTTTGCTGGCGATCCCGTTCCTCTTCGCGCTCATCCTGCTGGGCGCGATTTACACCACCTCCATACCCGAGCTGATCATCGTGATCGGACTGGTCGCGTGGTTGGTGCCGGCCCGGCTGGTCCGCGGCGAGACGCTGAGCCTGCGGGTGAGGGAGTACGTCCAGGCGGTCCGGGTCATGGGCGGGAGTAGCCGGCGGGTTCTCTTGCGGCACATCATCCCCAACACGGTCGGCACGATCGTGGTCAATGCCACCTTCCAGGTAGCGGACGCGATCCTCTACGTGGCCACGCTGAGCTACCTGGGGATCGGGGTGCCGCCTCCCGCCACCAACTGGGGCGGTCAGCTCTCCAACGGGCTGTCCTACTTCTACGACGGGTACTGGTGGCTGATCTATCCGGCTGGGATCGCGATTGTTCTGACCGTGGTGGCCTTCAATTTCGTGGGCGACGCAATGCGCGACGCCCTGGAAGTGAGGCTGCAGCGCCGCTGAGGGGACTCCGAGAGCGGTCCATCCCACTGCCCGTTGGCCGCGACCCACCCACCCGACGGGCCGAGAGCTAGCTGGCACCGGGCGCGGTGTTCCTGGCGCGCGACGACGGCGGGCGGGCGACTTGACCTTCATCATCAACGCCGCTCGCGGAGGCGGAACGTCGAGCTCCGGAGGAGTTCCCCGGATCCCGGCACGGCAGCCATATCCGAAGGAAGCCGCATGCCGCCGGGAGACGGGATCGGACGCGCGACGGGATGGCGTCGCGGGAGGAGCTCCAGTCAGGTGGTGGCGAGCGGTGTCTGGAGGGGGAAGTGACAGGCTGCGATGTGGCGCGGACCGAACGGCCTCATGGGAGGCTCCTCCTGGGCACAGATCTCCTGAGCGCGAGGGCAGCGGGTCCTAAAGCGGCACCCGGAGGGCGGATGCATCGCCGACGGGAGCTCGCCCATGATCGGCTGCAGGTTCTTGGAGCGCTCACGCTTGGGGTCCGGCTCGGGGATGGCGTTGATCAGGCCCAGGGTGTAGGGGTGGGCCGGGTGGTCGTAGATGTCCTGGCTGGGGGCCACCTCGACCAGCTTGCCCAGGTACATGACCCCGATCCGGTCGGAGAGGTACTTGACCACGGAGAGATCGTGCGAGATCACGATGTACGTGAGCCCGTGGGTCTCCTGGAGGCCGTTCATGAGGTTCATGATCTGCGACCGGATGGAGACGTCCAGGGCGGAGACCGGCTCGTCGGCGACGATCAACTTGGGGTTGAGGGTCAGGGCCCGGGCGAGCCCGATGCGCTGCCGCTGCCCGCCCGAGAACTCATGGGGGTAGAGATCGACCGCCTTGGGGCTGAGGCCCACCTCCTGCAGCAGCTGACGGACCCGGGAGTCCTGCTCCTGGCGGTTGCCGATCTTCTGCACGGACAACGGCTCCCGAATGATGGTGCCGACGTGCATTCTGGGGTCCAAGGACGCATAGGGATCCTGAAACATGAGCTGAAGGTCGCGCCGGCGCCGCCGGAACTCCCTGCCCTTGAGCTTGGCGATGTCGCTGCCCTCGAACCAGATCTGTCCGGAGGTGGGCTTCTCGAGGCCGACGATGAGCCGGCCGATCGTGGTCTTGCCACATCCCGACTCACCCACCAGACCGAAGGTCTCCCCTTTGGCGACTGTCAGGGAGACGTCGGACACCGCCTTGACGGTGCCGATCCTGCGCTGCAGGACGGCGCCGGCGGTGACCGGGAACTCCTTCACCAGATGCCGCAACTCCAGAAAGGCGGTGCTGGGTTGGCCGGCTTCCTGGGTGGGCGAGCTGGGGGTTGTGATGGTCATCGGGCTGGTTCTTGGGTCACTTCGCCGTCACCTCATGAGGCCGGCAGGCTCAACGGGCCAGCGGTGCCGCCGGCAGGGCGCTCACCTTGCCGACCGGGTTGAAGCAGGCGTACTGATGCTCGGGAGAGTCGCTCGTCAACGGCGGCTCCTCCTCCCGGCAGCGCGCCGTGGCGAACTGGCAGCGGGGCTGGAAGCGGCACCATGCCGGGGGGTGTGCCAGGTCCGGCGGCAGCCCTGGGATGCTGTAGAGGGCGGCGTTCGAGTTCTGAGTCAGGCGGGGGATGGAGGCCAGCAGCGCGGCGGTGTAGGGGTGCCGCATGGACTCGAAGAGCTCCTCAGTGGGGGCCTTCTCCACGATCTTCCCGGCGTACATCACGTTCACCCGGTCGGCCCTCCCGGCGATCACGCCCATGTCATGGGTGATCAGCAACACCGCCATCCGGAGTCTCTGCTTGAGGCTGTAGAGCAACTCCAGGATCTGCAGCTGGATGGTGACGTCGAGCGCGGTGGTGGGCTCGTCAGCAATCAGCAGCTTGGGCTCGCAGGAGAGGGCCATGGCGATCATGACGCGCTGACGAAGGCCGCCTGAGAGCTGGTGCGGGAAGTCCTTGAGGCGTTCTTTGGGATTGGGCATCCCCACCAGGCCCAGAACTTCGGCGGCCCGCTCCAGGGCCTGTTTGCGCGAGACCTGGCGGTGGATGCGAACCCCCTCGGCGATCTGAGTGCCGATGTTCATGGTGGGATTGAGCGAGGTCATGGGGTCCTGGAAGATCACGGCGACATCGTTACCGCGGACGTGACGCATCTCATCGTCTGAGAGCCCCACCAGTTCGCGATCCGCCAGCTTGACGCTACCCCCGGCGATGTACCCACCTGGGGGCAGCAGCTGCAGGACCGACATCCCGGTCATGGTCTTGCCACAGCCGGACTCGCCCACCAGACCCAGGGTCTCACCCTCCTCTATGTAGAGGCTGACCCCGTCCACGGCCTGGACCTGGCCGTGCCGCTGTTTGATGTAGGTCTTGAGGTCCGTGACTTCCAGAAGCGCTGCCAACTATCAGTCCCTGAGCAACCCGCGAGTGAAGTTCCAGAAAAGGTGCCCGGAGTATAGCTGTCCAGCGCGGCTCGGAGCTTGAGCCCCACCTCTCCGCGGGGGCAACATCGCCAGTTCCGGCGCCCTCCCCCTCGATCCCCCCGCTGGTCGATTGCCTCCCGGCCGAGGGTTCTCACTTGAGGCCCCAGGCACTCAAGGGGAGGGGCCTGGTCGGGCGTGGGCTGGCCGCGACATCTTCAGCGGTGGCGCCGTCGGCGATCCGCCCCGAGCGCATCAGCACGATCCGGTCGGCCCTGCTTGACGCCAGCCCGACGTCCCGGGTCAGCAGCAGCACCGCCATGCCGAAGCGCCGTCTCACGCGGTCGAGCAGCTCCAGGATCTGTACCTGAAGGGACCGGTCGAGAGTGGTCGCAGGCTCGTCAGCGATCAAGAGCCGGGGCTCACAGGCGAGTGCCATGGCGAGCAGGACCCGCTGCCGCAGTCCTCCCGAGAGCTGATGGGGGAAGTCCCTCAGCCGCTCCCGGGGTCCGGGCACCTCGGTCAGCTCGAGGATCTCGGCCGCCCTCTCCAGGGCATCACGACGGGACATCTTGCGGTGGATGCGCACCGCCTCGACGATCTGATCGCCGACAGTCATGGTGGGGTCGAGAGAGTTCGTGGGGTCCTGGAAGAGCATGGCGATCTGACGACCGCGGAGATGTCCCATGGCCTTGTCGGGCAGGCCCACCAATTCCCTGCCGTCAAACTGGATGCTGCCGGCCGCGATGAATCCCCCAGGGGGCAGCAACTGCATGATCGACAAACCCGTCATGGTCTTGCCGCAGCCGGACTCACCGACCAGGGCCACTGTCTCGCCGACCTCGATGTTGAAGCTGAGGCCGTCCACGGCCATGACCGTGCCGACGCGCCGTCGGAAGCAGGTTTCGAGGCCGGTGACCTCAAGCATCACGACCAACTCTGGGCCCTCACGCAACCGGAAAGGGAAGGTCTTGCGGACTGCGCCGCAGTATAGACCTGCCTCCGCTCAGCGGCGGACGCGGTGACGGCGGCTCTCGGCCCCGGCGCAGCCAGGCAGCGTGAGCTGGTCGCTCATGTCTGCCATCTCCAGCCGCCTGCCCACCCTACGCCTGCGCCGGCTCTCGCCGGCGCTGATCGGGCTCGTGGTGGTCGCCCACTTCCTGATCCGGCGCCCACTGCACCTGGGCGGAGTCACGCTGGCGCCGAGCCGTCAGGGGCGGGGCCAGCACATCGAGGGGGCGCAGCCCCGGACCCGGGGACGGCTCGTGCCGGCTCGGCCCGGCAACAGATGGGTCGGCGAAGTGCTTACGCTAGCGACACACAGGCGACTCTTGGGAGGCATGTCGGATGAAGGCCATCATCACCACGCCCGGCAAGCAGGGCAGTGTCCATCTCGGCGACATCGCGGAGGCTTCCGGCACCGGGACGGTGCAGGGCGCCAACGGTGAGGAGGCGCCGGCGGTCGAGGTCGAGGTCGTCGAGGTTGGGGTCTGTGGCACCGACTTGGAGATCGCCAACGAGGGCTACGGGGCGGCCCCGGACGGGCGAAGTGTGCTGGTCATGGGCCATGAGAACCTGGGCCGGGTGGTCTCCGTACCATCCGGCAGCCAGTTGGCGGTGGGCCAGCTGGTGGTCGCGACCGTGCGCCGGCCATGCCCCGAGCGCTGCGCCCCGTGCGCTGCCGGCCAGAGTGACGACTGCCTCACCGGCAACTACACCGAGCGTGGCATCAAGGGCCGTGACGGGTACATGGCTGAGCGCTACGTCGAGTCCGAGGACTATCTGATCCCACTGCCGGCGGTGCTCGCCAAGGTGGCGGTGCTGATGGAGCCCAGCAGCATCGTGGAGAAGGGCCTCATCCAGGCCTTCAGCATCCAGCGAACGCGGTTTCCATGGGACCCGCGGCAGGCACTCGTCTGTGGGGCCGGCGCCATCGGGCTGCTGGCGGCGATCTTCCTGCGCCTGCGCGACCTGGACGTCACCCTCATCGCCAAGGCCGACCCCGAGTCTCGATCCGCGCGGGTGGCCCGTGAGATTGGGGCCCAGCTGTTGGACGCGGATCAGCATCCGGTCAGTGGGATGTCCAAGGAGCTTGGCAACATCGACCTCCTGTTCGAGGCGACCGGCGTCTCCGCGGTCGCGATGGCGGCGATCGCGGCCACCGGCCACGACGGGGTCTGCTGCCTCAGCTCGGTGACGGCTGGCGACCGCTCCATCAACATCGACGCTGACGCTCTCAATCTGGACATGGTGCTGGGCAACAAGCTGGTCTTCGGAACCGTCAACGCCAACCGCAAGCATTTCGAAGCCGCGGCTCGGATGCTGGCGGCGGCCAACCGCAAGTGGCCGGGCGTGTTGGAGCAGATCATCAGCCGCCGAGTGCCGGCGGAGCAGTTCCAGGACGCCTTCCAGCGCCATCCCGACGACATCAAGACGGTGATCACGTTTGGGGGAGGTTGAGTTCACGTTTCCGCAAGCCCGCGGCCGTCACAGCCGCCCGGCCCACTGCGACGCGCCGGCAGGGACCATCGAGGAGGAGTTCGCCCGCCAGGACTCGTTCGGGGCGGCTTGGCACGTCTACCACGCCCCCGCGCCCACGGAGTGGCTCCGCATCGAGGGCCCGCTACGGCCGCGCGCGCACGACCTGCGCCAGGTGGCGGCCGCCGACGCCACCGACCACACCGCCGGGGTGACTCCGGTGCTGGGCAATCAGGACGTGCGGATCCAGATCTCTCGGCGCACCCAGGCGATGCCCTACCGTCACCGGAACGCCGACTCCGATCTCACCCACTTCGTCCATCGTGGTTCCGGCGAGACGCGGACCGACTTCGGGCGACTTCTCCACGAGCCGGGCGATCACATCGTGCTGCCGCGGGGAACCGCCCCCCGGATCTTTCCTCGGGACAAGGAGGGTTTCCTGCTGGTGATCGCGTCGGCCGAGATGCTGGAGATGCCTCCCGCCGACCGGATGCGGCAGCACTCTCCGTCCGACCGCGCCGTCCTCCGACTGCCCGAACTGCCGATGCCAGGGACGGCGCCCAACGGCGACGGCGAGTGGGAGATGGTGATCGAGCGGGAGGGGGGGGTGGACCAGGGGCTTTGTCCCCTTCGATCCGCTGGACACCGTGGCATGGAAGGGCGACCTGAGCGCTCATGCCCTCAATGTCAAGGACATCAGGCGGGTCACGGCCGGCAGGTTTCACCTGCCTCCATCGGGGCATGCCACCCTGCGAACTTCCGGGCTCGTCCTGTGCACGTTCGCGCCCAGGCGGGGGGAGGGCATCGACGACCCGGGCGCGGTGAGGTTGCCGTTCCACCATCGAGACATCGACTACGACGAGGTCCTCTTCTACCACGCCGGGACCTTGATGAGCCGGGCGGGAATCGACGCGGGCATGACGACCCGGCATGCCCAGGGCATCCACCACGGTCCCCAGCCCAAGGCGATCGAGCGGGACCGCAGGGCACCAAGCCCCACCACGCCGAGGTGGCGGTCATGATCGACGCGCTGCGCCCGCTCCATCCCCGGAGGCGGCTTCCGCCGCGGAGAGCGTGGAGTATGCGGAGCCTTGGATACCGCGTCTTGACGACGCCTGAGGCCATCTGATGCGCCTGGCGACGATCGGAGTCAGGGGCCCCCTGGGGCTCATCAGCCGGGTGGTGGCCGCCGAGGCCGATCCCGCCAGCGGAGCTCCGATCCTGGTCGATGTCACGGCCGCCGGCGAGCTGTGGTGGGCCAGGCAGGGATCTGGGAGCCCTCAAAGCTGGGCGGCCGCGACTTTCCCATCAGATCTCACCAAACTTCTGGGCGGGGGACCCCGCGGGCTCGAGATGGCGGCGGAGGCCGTTGTCTTGGGGGCTGCCCATGGCCTCCGCGCGACCTCTCCCTCGGGGGCGCCCCTGATCTGGTCGGAGTACCAAGTGGAGCGGCTGCCGCTCCTGCAGCCGCCCATGCTGCGCGACTTCTACTCCTTCGAGCGGCACGTTGCGGCGGGCGCCGCTCGCCGGGGGGAACCGGTCCCCGCCGCCTGGTACCGGCGCCCCAGCTACTACAAGGGGAACCCAGCCACGATCCTGGCGCCCGGGGAGGTCGTCCCCTGGCCGGCTTACAGTGATGCCCTCGACTACGAGCTGGAGTTCGCCTGCGTTCTGCTCTCCGGCGGCCGCGACCTCGATCCCGAATCCGCGCTCGAGGCCATTGCCGGCTACACGGTCTTCTGCGACTTCTCGGCGCGGGATCTTCAGCGCGAAGAGATGCAGGTCCGACTCGGCCCCGCCAAGTCCAAAGACTTCGCGAGCGGGCTGGGGCCCTGGCTGGTCACCGCCGACGAGGTGGAGGATCCCGCAGCGCTGACGGTGGTCGCCTATGTCAATGGCCTCGAGGTCGCTCGCGGCCGCCTGGGAGATGCCCGTTGGTCGTTCGCGGAAATGGTCTCCTACGCGTCCGGGGCCGAGCCGCTGACAGCCGGGGAGGTGCTCGCGAGCGGCACCGTGGGCGGAGGCAGCGGGCAGGAGGCCGGACGACTCCTGGAGCCGGGAGATCGCATCGACTGCGAGCTGGTCGGATACGGCACTCTCACCCACACCATTGGAGTGCGCCACGACGGCGGGGGCGGGCTGGTGGCGAGGGCCGAGCCGGGCTGATCCGCCCAAGCGCCTACAATCTGAAGCGCGGGGCAACTGGCCCTCTGATTCCGGCTGCACTCTTGGAGGTTGGCTCTTGGCTCGACGTTCGATGGGCCGGCGTCCCCGGCGAGGGCCGGCGCGGCCACACGTGGCTCGGATCACTCCGCCCGAGGAGCAGAAGGAGGAGACGATCGAGCTCGAAGGCACCGTGGTCGAGCCCCTTCCCAACGCGGTCTTCAGAGTCGAGTTGCAGACCGGGCAGACGGTGCTCGCCTACATCTCAGGGAAGATGCGCAAGCATTACATTCGGACTCTGATCGGCGACAAGGTCAAGGTCGAACTCAGTCCCTATGACCTGACCCGAGGCCGGATCACCTTCCGCTACAAGTAGCTCGGGTCCCGCGTTGCGGATGGCCGCAGCCATCCTGCGGGCCTTCCGGGTGGAGTGTGCTGGCGGGGGGAGCTGGCTCACCTCTTGGAGGCAGGGACAAGCGTCCAGACTGCCATTCACACAGGGTGGTCGGGGCTGGTCGTCCCGGGCTCCTTCCCGGTCTCGTCCGCAACTTCCTCCCGCCCCAGCTGGCTCTGACCAACCCTGCTCAGGAGGCCGGCCCGGGGTGGCATCCTGCTCTCCAGCACGGCCCGACTGCGGCGGGCCTGGATCTCGGCCAACTTGCGCTGCTCGACCTGAACCGCCGTGCCGTGCCGGTCCAGGGGATGTCGGGTGTCCCAGTGCCTAACGTAGAACGCCGCTTTCAGAGCGGTGTAGGGGATGGCGAGGATCCTGCGAGCGCCCACGCCGGCCTCGATCACATCCCAGACGGCGCCGAATCTCTGCAATGAGGCCGGGGTGACGACCTCGGCCCTGAACACCTGGCCGTCGAGGAAGTGAAGTGCGACCCGGGCCAGCTGTGCCCGGTCGGTGCCATCCGGAAGGGGGGGCACCCCGGTGGCATCGATCTGGCGAATCGCCGCGACCGGCACCAGCGCCTGCCGGGTGTTGCCGTCCAGGGAGTGCAGATCGACCTCCAAGAAGGGATCGTCCATGTGCAGCAGGGGCACCTCGCCGTAGAGCACCTCCCCGTCCAGGAAGGAGACGATCACTTCGGGCACAGAACCTGCAACCTCGTCGCGACCTCCCGCCAATGCGCTGGGACAAAGCCGGCTTGGGTCCGTCATTGGAACGTTTGGCCGGTGTCACCCCATCGCTACCCGAAGATTCCCCCGCCCCTTGCCGGGCAGGCTACGGTGGGGACATCATAGGGCGGGTGCTGGCGGGCGTTCCTGGTGCGGGCCCAGTCCGGGAGCCTGTCCCGGGTTAGGGCTGGGCACCCGCTAGAGCAAATCAGAGGTACAGATACCGCACGTGGCATCGCAGACCAACCCCCCGCGCCGAGTTCGTCGCGCCTCCTTCACCTTCCAGTTCGCCCTGATGCTGATCGGAGTGGGGCTGGCGGCGGCGCTGGCGGCGGGCGGGGTGGCCTGGTACGAGACCCAGAACGCGCGCTCGGAGCAGCTGCTCACGGCTGGAGGAGGCGCCGCCCGGCTGGGCATCAGCCTGGTGCGGATGGAGACCGCGACCGCCAGTGCGGACTTCGCGTGCGAGGTCGCAGGACTACCCCAGACCGCCGCCGGGCTCGCCAGCGGAGGTGGGAGCCTGGGAGCGCTGGCCACGGCCGACACGGCGACCCTGCACGGCCAGGAACTGCTCTTCACCGGCGCCAGGGGCAACCTGCTGGTGGGAGCGCCTGCTCCAGCCACCGCCGTGCCCGGCGTGGCCAGCCTGGTGAGCGCGGCCCTGGCGGCGCCGGCCAAGTGCTCGGCCGGGAGTGGCGCCGGCTTCTTCGTGGAGGCGGCAGGAAGAGTCTATGGGCTCGGGGTGGCCCCGGTGGGGTCCAGCGGGCACCTGCTCGGCAAGGTGGTGGTGCTGACCCCGATCTCGGCGGCGACGCTCAGCTTCGCCGCCGCCCTGCTGGGCACCGCCGGACCGAGTTCGACGGTGCTGGTTTCGATCGCTGGCGACTCCTACCTGCCGGCGCGTCTGGCCGGCACCCATCAGGCCGCGGGCACTCCGCTGCCAGCCGCGGTACGGGGCATCCTCGACAGCCGCTGGCAGGTTGGCAGCGCGACTTTGGCAGGCAACCAGTACACCGTGGCCGGCCAGCCGCTGTCGAACAGCGGGGGCGCCACCGTGGCCACCCTGGTGGTGGTCCAATCATCGGTCAGCGTCGGTCCCACGGTGGGCGAGATGTCGATCCCGCTGGCGGTGGCGGTGGCCGCCGTCCTCTTGTTGGGCATGGTCGTGCTCTTCCTGCTCACGGAGCAGTACCTGAACCGGCCCCTGCGGCGGCTCAACGAGGCGGTGCAACGGCTGGGGCAGAACGCCTATGCCGACCCCGTCAACATCGACGGAGCCGAGGAGGTCACCAGGCTGGCCGCCAACTTCGAGATCATGCGCCGCCAGCTGCGACGGCAGTTGTTGATGGCGACCGGGCGCACCGTCATCGCCTCCACGCTGACCGGCAACGCGCCCTTGGAGCAGGCCCTGAATCAGGTGCTGGTGAGCCTGATGAACCTGTTGGAGGCGGACATGGCCATGATCCTGCTGCCCCCACAGCAGACCGGGCAGAGCATCCTGATCACCAGCGGGACCCTGGGGCCAGCCTTGGAGTGGTCGGATCTGGAGAGCAGCGACGGCATCGTGGGCAGGTTGGTGCGGGAGCCCAGATTCCTGATCCGCTCCCACCTCGCGCCTGAGGAACGGAGCTCACTGGAGCGTCGGATCGGCCTGCGTGACTGTCTCGCCGAACCGTTGCGAGCGGAGGCGCGCGACCTCGGCGTGCTGATCGTGGCCAATCGCCGCCGGCCGTATCGGGAGGAGGACACCGCGCTCTGCAACGCGGTCGCCGACCAGGTGGTGGCGGCAGTCGACAAGAGCCTGCAGCTGGCGGCGACCCAGAGAGAGGCGACCACGGACGCCATGACCGGTCTTTACAACTATCGTTTCCTGATCAGCTATCTGGACCAGCAGGTCAATGTGGCGGAACGGGCGCGCTCTCCGCTGTCGGTGCTGATGCTCGATCTCGACCACTTCAAGGCCATCAACGACTCCTATGGCCATCCCGTCGGGGATCGGGTGCTGCGGGCGGTGGCATCCCTGATGCTGGACACCATCCGCAAGTCGGACCTGGCTGCCCGCTACGGCGGAGAGGAGTTCGTGGTCGTGATGTCGAACACCAGCGGCGAGGAGGCGGGGCTGGTGGCGGAGAAGATTCGACTGGCGGTGGAGGCGCTGGCGGTGCCGCTCGAGGATGGTGGCGCGGTGAAACTCTCGGTCAGCCTGGGCGGGGTCACTTTCCCCGAGGGCACCAAGGGCGCGCGCAACCTGCTCGATCTCGCGGATCGCGCTCTCTACGCCGCCAAACGGGGCGGTCGCAACCGCGTCGAGTTCCTGGATCCCAAGGTGGGGACCGAGCACTCCATCCGCACCTGATTCCAGACCTGTTGACATAGCCCCAGAAGAGATGATGCGACCGACTGTGGCCCCGCTCTCGGGGAGACTGCTGGGCGTCCCGCCAACCTTGCATGACCCGTCGCACACTGGCGCTTGACTCTTGCCAATCGGAAGGCCCGATCCGCACTCGCTCCGCTGCATCCGGCCCCGGCCATGTCAACAGCTCTGGATCCTGAGGCCGTCCTCAGCCGGTAGCATGGGTTGCACGACATGCAGTCTGTGATCGATCTGCGCAGCGACACGGTGACCCAGCCGTCCCCGGGGATGAGACGGGCGATGGCCCGGGCCGAGGTGGGCGACGACGTATTCGGCGAGGATCCGACGGTGCGCGCGCTCGAGGAGCGAGTGGCCCAGCTCCTGGGTAAGGAGTCCGCCCTCTTCTGTCCCAGCGGCACCATGTCCAACCTGATCGCGATCGCCGCCGCGACGCAGCGCGGCGACGAGGTCTTGGTCGACGGTGAAGCCCACATCCTGCACTACGAGCTGGCCGGCGGTGCGGTGGTGGCTGGGGTCCAGTTGCGCAACTTCGACGCCCCCGACGCGGGTTGCCCTACCCCAGAACAGCTGGTGCGCCTGCGGCGTCTGAACGATCCCACCCACGAGCCGCGTACGGCCCTCCTCTGTCTCGAGCAGAGCCACAACCGCCGCGGCGGTACCGTGGCTGACCCTTCGCTGCTGACGAGCGCCTGCGCCGCCGCTCGGAGCATGGGCCTGCGGGTGCATCTCGACGGAGCGCGGCTTGGTAATGCCGCGGCCCACCTCGGGGTGGCTATGGAGACGCTTGCCGGTGGTGCCGACAGCGTCACCTTCTCGATGTCCAAGGGGCTCGGTTGTCCCGTGGGTTCGCTGTGGGTGGGCGCGAGTGAGGCGCGTGGCAAAGCCCATCTCTGGCGCAAGCGGCTGGGCGGGGGCATGCGGCAGGCGGGCGTGCTCGCGGCCGCTGGCCTTTGGGCCCTGGATGAGCAGCTGCCACGACTTGGCGAGGACCATCGCAAAGCTCGCAGATTAGCGGAGATGTTGGCCGACATGGCGGGCCTGGAGGTGGACCCCGCCACGGTCCAGACCAACATCGTTCTGCTGCACACGGAGGTGGCCGCAGCGGTGGTGGTGGCGCGGGCCGAGGCGGTGGGGGTGCGCACCGTCGCCTTTGGTCCGCACACGGTGCGGTGCGTTACCCATCTCGATGTCAGCATGGACGACATCGACGAGGCCGCTCGCCGACTACGAGGTCTGCGCGCTTCCTGACGGCGACGGCGGCGTCGCCCGGTGAAGAAGAAAGGAGCGGGCCCGCAGGCCCGCTCCCTGTTTGCGAGGGTGCACTGAGCTTTCGCTCAGCTCTCCGGCGAGGCGCTCCCCGAGGAGAGGGTCACGCGGCCGCGGCGGCGTGCGGCCGGTCGGGCGGCCGGCCTGTCGGTGGCTGGCGCGGTGGTCCGGCGGGTGCGCCGCGGGCTGCTCTGAGCAGCCTGGGCTGCCGTGCTGGCGGTGGTGCTGCGCCGCCTGGGAGCTGCCGTGCTGGCGGTGGTGCTGCGCCGCCTGGGGGCTGCCGTGCTGGCGGTGGTGCTGCGCCGCCTGGGGGCTGCCGTGCTGGCGGTGGTGCTGCGCCGCCTGGGGGCT
>JAKAWF010000518.1 GCA_021817025.1 bacterium | reverse complement strand
AATATCCCCACCACGTCCTCGGTCATCAGCGGGACACCTCCCAGTGCGCGCCAGGAGACCGGCGCTCGGACATGGCGCCAATTATGGTGAGCGGGGAGCCCTCACCTCCGATGGCTCGGGCAGTTCGGGTCCCGCGGGAACTGGATCTCCCGCCAGCGCATGGAGGCGCCGTCGAGGTCCCACAGCCTGCCCACCAGGCTGGCTGGGCCGATGCCCGCGAGCCAGGTGAGCGCCAGAAGAGCCTGCATCGCCCCCACCACCCCAGCCACCGGTCCGAGGATCCCGGCAGTGCGGCAGTCGGCCGCGGTGGCAGGGGTCGCCGGGAACAGACAGCGGTAACACGGCCCGACCCCTCCCACCTGCAGCACCTGACCCCGAAGGCCGGTAGCTCCGGCGATCACTAGCTGGCGTCCGCTCTCCACGGCCCAGTCATTGAGCGCGAACTTGGTCTCCGGGTCGTCGGTGCACTCCAGGATCAGCTCCGCGCCTTCGAGAGACGGGCTCAGGGCACTCGGATCAGCCCGGGCAGGAAGGGGCTCCACCGCTACCAACTCGTTGAGCGCGCGAAGACGCTCAGCCAGGCGCCCCGCCTTGGAGGCTCCGATGTCCGCCGTGCTGAACTGCACCTGGCGGTGGAGGTTGTCCAGGGCCACAGAGTCCGGGTCGAGGAGGCGAACATGGCCCACCCCCGCCCCCACAAGATAGGGGGCGGCAGCCGAGCCCAGGGCCCCGCACCCCACGACCGCCACTGTGGCCCGTCTGAGCCGGAGCTGGGCAGTCTCGCCCATCTCTGGCAGCAGCAGTTGCCTGCTGTAGCGCTCCACCTCCACGTCGGACAGACTGTCCCCGGCGCCCTCCGAGCTCACCAAGCGACCACCACGTCGGCAGACAACAGGAGGCTCAGCAGCGCCTCGTAGTCCACAAGCGCCCAGCGCTCGGTGGCCAGCCGCACCGCAGCATCGGCGTGCACCGCCAAGATGGGCACCACCTCCTGGCTCACCGAGTGCCCGAGCAAGCCCCGAACGCTCGGCTCTGTCTCCGACACCGCTTCCCCGGCCAGTACCACCACGGGCCGGCGCCCGCCCGCGAGAGAGTACGCCACCGACTGCCAACCTCTGTGGTCCCCGGCGCGGCTGATCAGGTGGAGCTCCATGCCCACCTCATATCACCAGCCAGTGGTGCGCCTGCCGGCATCGGGCCTCGATCTCGTCCGCGCCAAGAGTCCGCACCTGCGGCCGCAGGCGGGCAACGAGGGCGGGGTCATCCCCGGCATCCCACCTGACCACGACCTCGACGCCATCATCGGCCAGCAGGGCCTCCATCTGCTCAGAGATCTCATCGGGTCCCGTACCGCCGGGGGTCTCGGGCTGGATGGCCAACTCACGGGCCGCACCCTCCAGCACCAGGAACACGTCACAGCCGCCCAGGGGAAGCGCCAGGGCGACCGCGACTGCCTGCCCCATCTCCGCTCCCCCGCTCCTGGCCACCAAGGCCACCTCCCGATTGGTCACCGGCATTGCACGACCCTGTCCGCCTCTCGGCACCAGAGTGCGAGGTCCCTCAGGCTGCCCCTCAACACCCGGTGGTCCGGTGCCTCGCCCCCCCGCCTCCATCGCCAGTCGGCGTCGCAGTGGGCCACCGAGGCGCCCGATCCGACGACCCGCCCGGCCGCCAGGACCCCATCCCCCACGAGGAAGACCTTGGTGTCATGGCCGGCAGCCACGGCTGCGTGGGCCAGTCCCGAGATCAAACCGGCCGATGGAGAGTCCGGCCCCGAGCCCAGGACCAGGACCAGCCTGCGGTGGGTCGCACTGACGCCGGCCACGCCGGTCAGCGTAGCTGAGTGTGGGAGCCGTGAGCCGGGGGACCGCCCCCACGCCCGGGTTCCGCTACCCTGCCCACTCAGCAGCCCTCCGCCGGGGTGGCGTAATGGCAGCCGCAGCGGTCTTAAAAACCGCCGGACGCAAGTCCGTATGGGTTCGAGTCCCATCCCCGGCACCACCAACTGGATCTCACCCAGGCGCCCTCCAGCAAACGGTGGTCGTATCCAATTTCGCAACCGTGCTCAACCCACGTCCCGAGTTGCCGGGGTACCTTGAGATTGGATGCCGACGGGAGTCAACTCGCTCTCCGGCACTCCGGAGAGCCAGGGCACCCTCGGCAGCTCGCCTGGCGGTTGGCCACTTCTCCAGGCTTCCGGGCAGGTCGGCGCGGAGCGCGGCCGGCGTCTGGGGATACTGGGCTCGCGGATGCCACCTCGGTCCTTGAGCAGCTCGGGTCGACAGGCGCCGCCTACGCCGCGCCTGTCGCCGGCGGACCGGGTGCTGGCTCCCACGATGAGGAGCTCGTCACGCCAGCATCCGTGATGAAGATCCAGGTAGCCCTCACAGTGGAGAACTCGATCGCCGCCGCTTCCGTAGATGGCCGCGCACAAAGGCTCATGCGTACGGAGGACCGGCCCCCCGGACCAGTCGGTATTTCGCTGATGCACGACGACGTGTCGATGTCGGTGCGTGACCTCGTGGCTGCGATGCTTACCGTGAGCGACAACGTGGCGACCGACGAGCTCATCGCGGTCGTGGGGCTTGACGAGATCAACGCCACCACCCGCAGACTCGGCATGGTTCGTACGCTTATAACCAGCGATATACGGGGCATGTTGAAGCAGCTGGCGCGCGATGTCGGCTTGCCCACCTACCGAGCGCTGGCCAGCCACGATCCGAAAAGGAACGGCCCACCTTCGGAGGACGAGGTCAGAAGGAGAGTCGCCGTGAGCGCAGCCCTGGATCCCCACCTCGGGACGCGCACGACGGCCAGGGAAGCTGTGACTTTGCTGAAGGCGATCTGGACCGACCATGGGGGGCCGC
>JAKAWF010000517.1 GCA_021817025.1 bacterium | reverse complement strand
GCCAGTACAACCCCGGTCTACGGCGGGGGCGGTGAAAGCCGTCCGCGAGACAACCGAGGCGAGACTGGAATCCCCCGGATTCATCCGTGGGGAGGATGTCAACAACTACCTGGTGTCCCTGCTACCCGGGTTCCGCGGCCAACACTGGCCGCACCATCTGGGTAGGTCCCTACGAGGAGCAGCTCGCCGGGGCCGCCAGGCCGACCCGGACTGGAAGGCCCACTACCGCGCCATCCGACCGGAGGTGGAGCGCAAGATCGGTCACATGATGCGCCGCCGCCACGGCGGGCGGCGGGCCCGGGTGCGCGGGATGGTCAAGGTCGGTGCCGACCTGGCCTTGCCCGCCGCCACGGTCAACCTGGCCCGGCTCAGCGTGCTCGGCCTGGCTCACCAGAACGGGACCTGGAGCGCGGAAACCGGCCAAGGGATGGGCAGTCGGCCAGGTGGACCTCCCCTGCAGGGGCCCACCTGGGGATTGCCTGAGCAGCCGGGGGCCAGGTGGGCCTCCCCGGTGAGCCGGACCATTCTCCCAAGGATCATTCGATGCCGCTCGCCTCCCTGGTCGTGTGTTCCCTCCGCTCCGCCACTGTGGGAGTGGCCGTTTGGCACCAGCCTCCTGGGGTTCTCCGAGCAGATCCCCGGGGTTCTCGACTTGACCCTTGCGGGACGGCGTCCGTCACGGGGTCCCGGTCTGGCCGGGGTCCGGTTCCATCGCCGGAGTGCGCCCCGCACCGGGCTCTCGGCTGTCGCGGCCGCGTATCTCGAGGTGCTCCGCGATCTTGGCCATCTCAGCGATCTGTCGCCGGCTGCCACCGTGCAGCGTCTGGGCGCCCTCGTGAAGACGCAGGCCGTTCCGTTCGCCGAGCTGCTGCGCGCTGCCCCGGGAGAGCCTCCGCGAGTTCGGGCGATGCTCGGAGCTCTGGGGGAGTACTTGGACGTGGACCCGGTCGATCTCGCAGCGTTGCACGATAGCCTGAGCCCGTATTCTCGGTATGAGTTCGGACCACTCGCCGCCCTTCTGACAGCTGGCCGGTGGGGAGCCCGGGTGCCCCGGCTGGCGGGCTCTCAGCAGGAGCATGTTCCCCACCCCTTCCGCACCGGCAGTCCCGCGGGGCCGAAGCCATCGGGGGCCTGATCCGCTAGGAGCGGCGCAACCGTGAGAGTATTGACGGACTGGAAGACCGCGGTGGTCCCGTGTGGAAGGAGTTGAACGTCGATGGCACAGACGCGGGGGACGTGCCGACTCTGCGGCAAGGTGCTCGCGAGGCCTGGGATGGCTCGGCATGTCCCAATCTGTCGGCGGCCAAGGTCTGGGAACGCGGGTTCGGAGGCCTTGTTGCTTCAAGTCGCGAACCATTACCTTCCCGGCTACTGGCTTTTCCTGGAGCTGTCCTCGAGCGCGACGTGGGCGGACCTGGACGCGTTCCTGCGTGACACCTGGGTGGAGTGCTGTGGCCATCTCAGTTCCTTTGAACACGCCGGCACGACGTATATCGATGATCCGGCTGAGGCACGGGAGTGGGCCGGCCGTGCCCGGTCCCTGTCTGGCCGTCTTGTCGGCACGGTGGCGCCTGGCAGCCGCTTCGTCTACACGTACGACTTCGGCACGAGCACCGAACTGGTCGGGAGGGCCTTGGGTCTCGTGCCGGCGGTCAGAGGCGGCCCCAGGGTCCAGATCCTGGCCCGCAACGAGGCACCCGATCAGGCTTGCGACGTGTGCGGGCAGCCCGCGACCGAGGTATGCGGTATCTGCTACCAGCAGGCGGACACCCCCTGCTGGTACTGTGCCACCTGCTTGGGGCAGCATCGGTGCACCGACCCTGGGGTCGACTACTTCTTGCCGGTCGTGAACTCACCGCGCGTCGGCCTTTGCGCCTACACGGGGCCCGCCGACGAATGACGTCGACGGTGCGGATCGGGTAACGCGGAGTTCACGGGAGGGCTGGGGCAGCTTGGGTCAGATCTGGCGAGAGATCTCGTATCGCACGGAGCCGTTGACGAATCCCAGCTGCCGGCCGCGCTACGACGCCAGGTGAAGCCCGCGGCCCGTTGGTGGCTATTGGCCGTCAGGCCTTCTTGCGGGAGACGAGTTCACCCTTGCCGATCGGGACGACGAGAGCGTCGGTGCGCTCATCGGCGAGAGCGGTGTCCAGCATGGGCTGCAGCGTCTCCCTGTGGCTGATCGCGTTGTCGGCGATCAACACGCCGCCGGGGCCAAGGCGCGCACAACGATGTCGTAGCAGGCCTCGTAAGCTTCCTTCTCGGCGTCGAGGAAGCAAGACACAACCGATCTAACCCGTCCGAGTGATTGAGGAAGTCGCCCCCGACGAGTCGGACCACGTCATCCGCGCCGGCTCGGGCGAACGTCTCGCGGGCGAGGGCAACCTTGTCGGGCAGCACCTCGAAGGTCGTCGGAGTGCGCCCCGTCGCCCGGCAGGCGAGCGACAGCCAGAGCGCCGAGTAGCGTCTCAGAACAGCTAAGCGATCCTGAGCAATGGCGTGACTTCACGTCCAGGTCCCCAGTCCCCGTACGGACGGACGGGAGAGGCGTAGACGTTCCGGTGGAAGCCACGGTCCAGAGGTTCGCCCCAAGGGCGGTGCCTGATGATCCGCTCGGCGCTGCTCGCACTGCTTTCGCACAGGGCCTGGCTGCCGGCCTTTGGCACCTGCCCCTCCGGACGCTGTTCCACGAGCCCCGCAGAGCCAGTGGAGGAGGGGACCCTGCGCCGCCTGGGCGTAGCGGTTGAGATCATGGTGGCATGGCGCTTGTCCCGGGAGCGGCGCTGCGCCAGGCTCACGGGGGCGTCCGCGAACGAGGACTTGGAGATGGCCAAGGAGCCGTCATTGCGACAAAAGGCCCTGGCCTG
>JAKAWF010000516.1 GCA_021817025.1 bacterium | reverse complement strand
CACAGCGTTCAGCGGTGACTTGCTCTCGACGGGCCGCATGATAAAGCGCTCGGTGACCGCCCCAAGCGCGAATCCGAAGAGCATCGCCGCCGCGAAGGCCACGAAATACGGCACGTTCCTGTCGATGAGGCTGGCGGCGATATAGGTGGAAAACATCGCCATGGCGGCAAGCGCAAAGTTGATGACCCGAGTCGAGCGGTAGATGAGCACAATCCCCAGCGCGACCAGCGCGTAGACCAGCCCGTTGCTCACCCCGATCAGAAGGAAGTTCCAGAAGTTCCTCAATGCCTCTCCCTCATGGGGTCCACACTCCCACCTCGCACCGTCAGAATCCCAAGTAGTGGTGACGAAGTTCTTCGTCGTCACGGATCTTCTCCGCGGCGTCGGAGACCACCACCCGTCCCAGCGATAGCACCACCGCATCGTCGGCAACCGAAAGCGCGCTGCGGGCGTTCTGCTCCACTAGGAGCACCGACAGTCCCTGCTCGTCGCAGAGGCGGCGCAGCAGCGCCATGATGCTCGCCACCACCAGAGGGGCAAGTCCCAATGAAGGCTCGTCCAGCAGGAGGGCCTTGGGCTCGGCCATCAACGCACGGCCCACCGCCAGCATCTGGCGCTCGCCGCCCGAAAGCGTGAAGGCCGGCTTGCCCGCCCTCGGCTTGAGCGGCTCGAACAACTCGTAAACCCAGGCCATCTTGGCTTGGGTGTCGATGTCGCGCTTCCATATCGCTCCCAGCCGGAGGTTCTCCTCAACTGTCAGCTCCTGGATGACGCCTCGCCCTTCGGGCACATGGGAGACGCCCATGCGGGCGATATCCTCGGCGGGCCGGTGCAGGAAGTCCACCCCGTCCAGGCTCGCCTTGCCCGATGTCGGGGGCACAAGCCCGGTCAAGGTGCGGAGCAGCGTCGTCTTGCCCGCGCCATTCGCTCCCAGCACGGCGGTTATGCGGGAGCGTTCCACGGCCAGGGTGACCTCGGAGAGGGCGCGAACCGGCCCGTAGGATGCACTCAGGTTCTCGACCGTCAGCATGGCGCCAACCTCACGCTCCCACCTCGTCGCCCAAGTAAGCCTCAGTAACCAGCGGGTTGGCCTTGACCTCGGCGGGTGTCCCCTCCGCGATAACCCGCCCGAAGTCGAGCACGGTGATGTTGGAGCACACCCGCATCACCAGGTCCATGTGGTGCTCGACCAACACCACGCCCAGGTCGCCGGAGAGTTCGAGAATCAGGTCCCCCAGATCCGCCATCTCGCCCTCGGACAGTCCGGAGGCGGGCTCGTCCAGAAGCAGAAAGCGCGGGTTGGAGACCAGGGCCCTGGCCAGCGCCACCTTTTTCTGGATGGCGTAGGGTAGCTGCGGCGGCATCTTGGCGGCATAGGCGGCCACCCCCAGGCGGTCCAGCGCCTCCATCGCGGCGGCTCGCAGGCGCCGCTCCTCGGTCACGGTGGGCCCGGCACCCAAGAGGGCGCGCAGCACCCCAACCTTGGCCTGGGAGTCGGCGCCGATCATCACGTTCTCGAGTACCGGCATGCGGGAAAAGAGGCCCAGCCCCTGCAGCGTGCGCGCCACACCCATGCGAGTCAGCTTCTCGGGCCGCAGGCCGTGGACCTGCTTGCCGAAGTATGTGAGCGTGCCGGAATCGGGCTTGACGAAGCCGCACATCACGTTGAAGAGTGTGGTCTTGCCCGCCCCATTGGGTCCGATGACTCCCAGAACCTGGCGCGGCGGTGCCTCCAGCGAGACCCTGTCCAGCGCAACAAGACCGCCGAAGCGGACACTCACCTCGTTGACGCTCAGTCCCTCTTTGGAATCCATGGTTCAGATTCTGGCAGAGTGGAGGGCCCACATGGGTGACATTGTGACTTTTGACACACTTTTTCATTCCGCCTTCCCTGGGCGGACGGCTCCGGCCGGCTCAGCGGAAGTCGCGTGACATCGAGCCGACCGGCAGCAGGATTGCCTCCAGGGAGGTGGCGATCACGTTCACCACCCCGGAGTGGGATTCCACCCTCCCTGACACGATCAGCGCATCGGCCGAACGGGCAGTCCTGCGGTAGCGCTCCCAGACCTCGGGCACCACTATCACATTGGCCAGGCCGGTCTCGTCCTCCATGCTGATGAAGGTGGTCCCCTTGGCGGTCCGCGGGCGCTGACGATGCGTCACCACGCCCGCCACCCGCACCTGGCTGCGGTCCCTCGCTGACGGGAGCGCGGCTATGCGGATCACTCCGGACCTCTCCAGTTCCTCCCGCATGAAGGCGAAGGGGTGTGCCTCGGGGGAGATCCCGAAGGTGGCTATGTCGAGGTAGGTGGACTCCTGCGCCGACAGGGCCGGCAGCTCAGGAGCCTCGTCTCCCAGGGCCATGCCGGGCAGGGATGGAATCCTGCGGTCGGCCAACGGCCCGCTCACCCAAACCGCCTGCCGGCGCGACAGGGGGGTCATGGCGTCACGGGCACCCAGAGAGGAGAGCGCTCCCGCCCTGGCCAGCGTCTCCAACTGGGAGGCGGACAGCGAGGCTCGCTCGGCCAGGTCGGCGAGAGAGGAGAAGGGGGCGGCACCGGCGATGCGGGCGGCCACCTTATCCCCGATGCCGCGTATCTCGGACAAGCCGATGCGCATGGCCGGCCCGGCCCAGGCGGAGGCGATCATCTTTGCCATGTACCCCTTGCCCTCAGGTGGGGAGCCCCAGGCGGGAGCGGCCTCCAGCGAGCAGCCGGAGCCTGAGAGGTTGACCTCCGGGGCAAGCACCCTCACCCCGTGGCGCTTGGCGTCCTCTGAGAGGGTCTCGGGCGACCAGAAGCCCATGGGCTGGGAGTTGACGATGGAGGCGTAGAAGGCCGCCGGGTAGTGCAGCTTGAACCAGGCGGAGGCGTAGACGAG
>JAKAWF010000050.1 GCA_021817025.1 bacterium | reverse complement strand
GGCGGCGGGGACGCCATCGTGATCCGCCATCCGGTGCGGGCCGTGGCAGCGGCCCTGGTGGTCTTGCTGGTGGTGGGGGCGGGGGGACTGGCATGGCTGGCGCGGCGCGATCTGGCGCCGGTTCAGAACAACCACGACCAGAAGGTGGTGGTGACCGTGGTCAGAGGGGAACCGCTGGGTAGTTTGGTGACGACTTTGGCGCACGACCGGCTGGTGCGCTCCGGGCTGCTCTTCGGCATTTACGCGCAGTTGAAGGGGCTCTCTTCCGGCCTCCACCCGGGCCGGTTCCTGCTCGATCGCGGCATGGGCCCATCCGAGCTGGTGGCCGCGCTCGAGGGACCTCCGATCACCTACGCGCCGGCGCTCAAGGTGACCATCCCAGGCGGACTGTGGGCGCAGCAGGAGGCTGGGCTGCTGCAGAAGTACGGGCTCTTCTCCGCGGCCGGCTATCTGGCCCAGGTCCAGACCGGCACCTTCTCGGGGATCAGCCAGCTACCGGGGACGCCGGCGGGGTCCAGCTGGCAGGGGCTCGCGTTCGGGGACACCTACGACGTGAGTCGCAGCATCACGGCCGCTCAGTTCCTGCGGCTCCAGCTCGAGGACTTCGACAAGAAGGTCCGCCCGGCGATCCTGGCCGGCGCGGCCGCGGTCGGGCTGACCCCCTACCAGGTGGTGGTGCTGGCGTCGGTGGTGGGGGCCGAGGCCAGCACCAGCAAGGACAGGGGCTTGGTGGCGGGGGTATTCTTCAACCGCCTGAAGCTGGGCATGCCGCTCCAGAGCGACGTCACAATCCTGTACGCGATGGCCGTCGCCGGCCAGTCGAGCGCCAAGTTCAGCACCACGTTCCCATCTGCCTACAACACCTACCTCCACTCCGGGCTGCCGCCGGGCCCGATCAACAGCCCGGGCCTGGGCGCGGTCGAGGCTGTCCTTCACCCCACCGCGACCAACTACCTGTACTTCGTGGCCCTGCCGAACGGTCAGGTGCTCTTCTCGGTCACGGCGGCGCAGCATCAGCAGCAGGTCCAGGCTGCCGGGCTGGGATGAGGTAGCAGTGGTCGCGAGCCCGCCCGGAACAGTGGCTCGATGGCGCTGCTGACGGCTGCGGGGTGGGCCCTGCTCGGGGCCCTGGGCGGGCTCGCGATGGGCGAACTCTCGCTGCGTCTGGAGCCGGCCATCGGCGAGCTCGAGCCGGGAGAGCGAAGCGGTCGGAGCTGGATCGAGACCTGGCTGCTGCCGGCGCTCGGGCTGGTCGGCTTCTTCGCCTTCTCCCTGCGGCAGGGGATGGGGCCGGGCCTGCTGGTGCACAGCCTTTGGATCCTGGTCATGATCCAGACGCTGGGGTTCGACCTCAAGCATCGCCTGATCCTGGACCTGGTGACCTACCCCTCCATGGTGGTGGCGCTGGCCCTGGCCTCGTTCAGCCCTGATCTCAACGTCGCGAGCGCCCTGTTCGGGATGCTGGTCGGAGGGGGAGCCCTGCTGCCGCTGGCGGTCGTCAGTTCGATCTTCCACGGCGGCCACGGCTTCGGATGGGGTGATGTCAAGCTCGGGGTCGTGATCGGGGGCATAACGGGGATGAGCCTTGCCTACGGGAGTCTCCACACCCTGTGGGCGCTCATCGCCGGCACTCTGATCGGGGGGGTGGTCACGATCCTGCTGCTGGTCACCAGGCGGCTCAGCCTGCACGACGCGGTCCCCTATGGGCCGTTCCTGATCATGGGTTGCGGCGTGGTCCTGTTCTTCATGTGACGGAGCCGCGAGCGCCGCTCCCGAGGGACGGGGCGCGAGTCCGTCCCTCGCGGGCAACGTCGGCTCGGGTCGCAACCAGCCGATGGGGGACGGCAGTTGGCAGGAGCCGCGAGCCACTCATCGGATCAGAGGTGATCTCTGGTTGGGTGGGGCCTGCTTGGTGCTGGTGGCGCAGGAGGGACCGGGCCCCCTTTGCCGAGTTCGCCAAGATCAGCTGAGCAGGTGGGTGCGCGCCGACACGTGGCCGTCCCCTTGCGCGCTCCGACTGGGCGGCTGCGGCGTCGGCGTCAACCATCGCGAACACTTGGGCGGCAAAGCCTGGGCGCCTCCGTGAGCACCACCGGGCAGCTCTTGGTCACCAGGACCACCGGATGGGCGTCTGGCGGCGCCTGACCGTCCCCGTCGGCAGTAGTAGGGCGCTGGGCCATCGTCTCGGTGCGGCTGTGCATGTTGCCGGGGTGCCAGGGCGCCGCGAGGCACGGTCGGCCGGGCGCCAGCAGGGCGCGTCCACCCATGCCAAGTCCTGTCCGTCGTGAACGATCTGACGGCAAGTCCGCCTCCCCGGCAGCCGCACCGAGGCCTCCGGCTCACCCGCGTGTGGGGTCTTTGGCCCACTCGCTGGGATCGGGGCAAAGTCGAGGGCGGGGTCGTGGCCGCTTGCGGCTCCAGCGCCGCTGCGAGCACACGCAAGCCCCGATCATGTCAGCCGCGCCCGCGCCCTCGGGCGCCGGCAAGTCCGCGATGGCGCCTCCGACGAGCTCGCGCCCAGCCGCCCTGGTCCCGGCACGGCGCCTTGCCCAGCTCGCCGGCGGCATGGTAGAGTCGCCCGGATCGGTGCTGATGGGAGGTTGACAATGCGACCGAAGCGGTATCTGACGCAGCTGGCTGTGGCCACGGCCGTGGCGGCGGGGTTCGTCCTGGCACTCCAGGGAGTGGTGCTGGCGGCGGTGGTGTCGTACTCTCCAGGTACGACTGGCAACGACATCTCCTACCCGAACTGCGGTGCGTCCTTCCCAGCAGGCTCAACTTTCGGCATCGTCGGGGTGACCGGGGGGCGGGCGTTTTCCAAAAACAGCTGCCTCGGGTCGGAGTTCACCACGGCCAGTGGCATTTCTGACGCCACTGCTCTGCCCGCCCTCTACATGAACCTCAACGCCCCGGTGGGTCCGACCGCGCGCCAGGGACTCACCGGACCGGCCGGCTCCTGTTCCCGCAAGGACAAGGCCTGCATCGCTTACAACTACGGTTACAACGCGGCTGAGGCTGCCCACAACTATGCGCAAACCGCGTCTGCCTCATCCGGTTCGTGGTGGCTCGACATCGAGACTGCCAATTCCTGGTCGGCGCAACCCTCGCTCAACCAGGACACGATCTCAGGGGCGGTCTACTTCTTCTACAGTGAGAGTCTCGCGATCGGGTTCTACTCGACTCCGTCCCAGTGGGCAGCCATAACCGGCAGCAGCACCTGGTCGCCCTCCTACCCGCCGCCGTCCTCGCCTACGTCCACGTCCACGCCCACGTCCACGCCCTATCCCGTCTGGGAGGCCGGGGCTTCGCAGTCGAATCCTGAAGCCATATGCAAGGGCGGTGGATTTGCTGGAGCTTCGCCGGAGCTGGTCCAGTACTGGAGTTCCACCACCAACCTCGACACCGACTATGCGTGTTAGGACAGGTCTGGGCCATGGCCTGCTGCGCCCAGGTGGGTGCCGAGGGCACGCCCGGAGCTGTTGTCGCTACGCGACGAGCGGCGCGTCCGAAGTGCCGAGGCTTGCCTGAAGCAGCGGGTGTGATGAGGCCGTCCGCAGGGAGCTGACGGGTTGGGGGGCTGGCCTTGCTCGGCAGCGCGCTCACGCTGGGCTGGGTCGCCGTGCCGGTTGCCGCCGCGCCCGGCCCGGGGAGCCGGGGAATGGCCCACGTGCTGATCACCCACTCCCGGGTGCCGGCTCCTCGAAGCCGGACCCAGCCGGGCAAGCACTGACCGAGGGGGAGCGCGACCGCATCGGGCGTCTGCACACCATCCGACATCCAGCAAGGCTACGGCTCAGACGTGGGCGGCAAGGGGAACGACGGTCGTCATCGTGGATGCCCACAGCGACCCCACCCTCAGGAGCGATCTTGCCAGCTTTGACAGCAAGTTCTGTATCACGGCTCCATCCGCAAGCTGCCCCGAGGCGCTCAACATCGACTGTTCCGGAGGGAGACCCAGCCGCCCCAATGCGAACTGGGCGCATGCCAACGCACCGGTCGCCACCATCGACTTGGTGGCGACTCCGACCAGCGGCTTCTCCGACTCGTTGGGAGGGCTGCAATACGCCTCCGCTCTCTCGCCGACGGCGGTCTCTTTGAGTGGAGGGGCACCGGGGTCCGATTACTCCACGACCGTCCTTGCCAACTACGGGAGCGCCCTCTCCGCGCTGACCTCAAAGGGGGCCATCCGGTGCGTGCCCAGGACCGGGAAGAGCGCATGCGGCCGGGGCGACGGCATCGCGAGGCAGCCTTCTCAGCTCCTCGGCGCAGCTATGGTGTCGAGGCGAACCCCTCGGGCACCCCCCGGGCCGATTCCACCATCTCGAAGAGAGCCGCGATCGGCTCGGCGGCCAGCGTCTTGCCCTCCTCCTTGCGGAGCCAGCGGATCGCCTCGTCGTTGTCGAGGCCGCGGCGGTAGGGCCGGTCGGCGGTGAGCGCCTCGAAGACGTCGGCCACGGCCACGGTCTGGGCCCCGAAGGGTAGGTCCGGACCGCGCAGATGGCGGTGGTACCCGGAACCGTCCAGGCGTTCGTGGTGAGCGGCGGCCATCTCGGCCACCTCGCCCAGGGGCCAGAGCGGAGCCAGGATCTGGTAGGTGATCTCGGTGTGGCTCTGCATCTCCGTCATCTCCGCACTGTCCAGCGGCCCCGCCTTGTCGAGGATGGAGTTGCTGATCGCCAGCTTGCCCAGGTCATGGAGCAGGGCCGCCAGCCCGATATGGTCGGCCTCGTCATCGTCCAGCCCCATCACGTCGGCCATCCTCCGGGAGAGCGCCGCCACCCGGGTGGAGTGGGTCGTGGTCCAGGGGGACTTGGCGTCGACCACGGCGGCGAAGACCTCCCCGATCTGGAGCATGTCGGTGAGGGTGGACGACGGAATCGTTCGCGGCCGGGGATCCAGGTGCGCGACCTGCTCCGGGTGGGAGACCGCGCCGAACTTCTCCCACAACCGGTCGCTGCGGGCATGGGTCAGAACCGCGTCCACCAGCTGGGGGTCGAACCAGGTGTTGCGCCGGCGGCGCAGGACCGCCTCGACGCTGCGGCGGCCGCCGTGGCGCCAGAAGATCTCGGCCGTCTGGCACAGGAGCACGATGCGCGCCAGCAAGGGGATCTCCTCCCCCTTGAGCCCCCGCGGGCGGCCCGAGCCGTTCCAGTGCTCGTCGAGGCAGAGCACAGCCTCCGCGGCCGGCTCCGCCCAGCCGAGCTGGCGGACCAGTTCCGCGCCCTTGTTGCAGCGCACGGAGATGAGCTCATTGGCGAGGCCGGGGCCCCTCGAGCCCAGGGAGACGAGCTGCGCCATCCGGCGCGTGATCGGGGCCGCCGGAGCGGTCTGGCGGATGGCGAAGAGCACCGAGCGCCACTGGCTGCTCCAATCCGAAACCTTGAGCTGGGCCTTGGTGGAGCGGTCGTCGGCGGCGAACCAGTGGGTGACGCTGTAGGCGTTGGCAGAGCAGCCGACATCCTTGAGGAGCAGGGCGTAGTAGAGATCCTGGCGCTCCTCGGGCCCCAGCCCGATCCAGTCCGCCACTCGCATACCCAGCCAGCAGGCTCTGATGGCGTGGCCCATGGGCTCGCCCTCGGCCAGGTCGAGCGCCCGCGAGAGGGCGGCTATGACCACCGAGCTCGGGAGCGTGCCGGCCCGGTCGGCGCGGAGCGGAATCGAGACCGTGCTGGCACTCATCAACCGGAGGCTAAGCCGGGGGCGGGCGGGGCGAGATCGCGGATCTGCACCGGGGCATGAAGAGGCTGTAGCGAATTCGGCTGAAGTTCCGTTACAGGAGTTGGCCGCGGCGCGGAACCGAGACCGTGCCGGCGCTCCTGGAAGGGCTGCCGTGGGGCCGCCTGGGGGCTGGAATCCCAGCTCTGGAGGCCTTCCCGAAGACCGTGTGGCGAAGCGGGCTCGAGCTCCGTCACAGGAGCTCACGGGAAGGGCCCCCAGGTGCCGTACCCCGGAAGCTGCCATCATCATCCGGTCCCCAGCCGGATCAGCGGTTGATCCGCGGGGGAGCAGAGGCCGGCCCGGACAGGCCTGGTCACGACCCAGAACCTGATCCCGAGGAAGAAGGAGCCTGTAGATGATCAACGCGGGGGAACTGCGAGCGGGCACCACCATGGAGCGAAATGGCCAGCTGATGGAGGTGCTGTCGTTCGAGCACATCAAGATGGGCCGCGGCACGGCGGTGGTCCGAACCCGGCTGCGCAACGTCACCACCGGCTCGGTGACGGAGGAGACCTTCCGGCCCGAGGAGCGCTTTCCCAGAGCCAGGATCGAGAAGATGGAGGTTCAGTACCTCTACCGGGACGGCGACCAGCACGTGGTCATGGATGTCAACAACTTCGAGCAGTTCCCCCTCAGCGCGGAGCAGTTCCAGGAGGCCGGCCGTTACCTGCGCGAGGCCGACCACCTCTTCCTGCTTCGATATGACGACAAGGTGATCGGGGTTGAGGTCCCGATATCGGTCACCCTGGAGGTGACCCAGACCGACCCGGGGTTCAAGGGCGACACCGCGACCGGCACCTTCAAGCCGGCCACCCTGGAGACTGGAACGGTGGTGGAGGTGCCGCTCTTCGTGGCGCTGGGGGACCGGATCAAGGTCGACACCAGGACCGGCAAGTACCTGGAGCGTGCCCAGTGAACCTGGCGCAGGTCCGGCGGGAGCAGCCGCTGGGGAAGGTCCGGGTCGCCAGCGAGGTGGTGGCCACGATCGCGGCCATGGCCGCCCTGGAGACCCCCGGCGTCGCCGCCATGTGCGAGTCCGGGGGAGTGCCGGTGCCCCGTCTGCTGCGCCGCCAGCACGGCCATCGCGGGGTGCGGCTGGAGATGGTCGGCGCGGCCGCGATCAAAGTGGAGCTCTGCATCGCGATCACCCCCGAGGCGTCGCTTCCCAAGCTGGCGGAGGAGCTGCAGAGCCGCGTCGCCGGCGACATCCACAAGATGCTCGGCCTGGAGGTGATCGAGATCAACCTCCAGGTCGCCGAGATGGAGGGGGTCTGAGGCTTGGGCCCCCGCCATCAGGCTCGCGAGGTGGCCCTCAAGGTCCTCTTCCAACTCGAGCTGCAGCCGGGGGACTGGCGCTCGCCGCTCACCTACCAACTCGCCGAGGTGGCGCTGCCGAAGGCGGCCAGCCGGTTCGCCGAGGAGCTGGTGGCGGGGGCCGTGAGCCATCGAGAGCAGATCGACGCCACCCTGGCCGCCTGTTCCTCGCATTGGAAGCTCGACCAGATGGGGGCGCTGGAGCGGGCGGTCCTGCGCCTGGCCACTGAGGAGCTGGGCTGGCGGCGCCTGGATCCGGTCGCGGTCGTGATCGACGAGGCGGTGATCCTGGCCAAGCGGATGGGGGGCGCGGACGCGGGCAGGTTCGTCAACGGCGTGCTGGGCAAGGTGGCCCAGGCGACGGCGGCCTGAGCCCGGCGGAGCAGCTGTGCTGACATCGCTTCGGATCCTCCAGGTGGGGGAGCTCAACTCCCTGATCCGGGCCGACCTCGAGGAGGACCCCGACCTCCAGGACGTGTATGTCGAGGCGGAGATCGGCACCCACACCCACTCCGCCGCCGGTCACCACTACCTGACCCTCAAGGACTGTCGCCAGCCGGAGCAGTCCTCCATCAAGGCGGTGATGTTCCGCGGCCCGGCGCTCGGTCTGGCCTTCGAGCCCGAGACCGGCCAGCGGGTGATCGCCCACGGCAGGATCTCCTTCTACGCCTCCCGCGGCGACGTGCAGCTCTACCTGGACCGGCTGGAGCCGACCGGGGTGGGCGCCCTGGCGCTGGCGTTTCAGCAGCTGGTGGCCAAGTTGGAGGCGGAGGGGTTGTTCGCCCCTGAGCGGAAGCGTCCCCTGCCCTTCCTGCCGCGGCGCCTGGCGGTGGTGACCTCCGGCCGGGGCGCCGCGATCAGGGATGTCATCCACGTGGTCAAGCGGCGCTGCCCGATCACCCAGGTGGTGGTGGTGCCGACTCTGGTCCAGGGCGACGGAAGTCCCGCCGCCATCGCGGCCGCCCTCCAGCTGGCGGGGCGAGCCGACGTGGACCTGGTGCTGCTGGTGCGGGGCGGAGGCTCCCTGGAGGACCTGCAGGCATTCAACTCCGAGGTGGTGGCGCGGGCGGTGGCCGGCTGTCCCCACCCGGTCGTCGCCGGTGTCGGCCATGAGACCGACACCACCGTGGTCGACTTCGTGGCGGACCTGCGGGCGCCCACCCCCTCGGTGGCGGCCGAGCTCGCGGTCCCCGACCTGGAGGCGTTGCGCGCGGAGCTGACGGCGCGACGCCTGCGGCTGCGCCGGGGCGGCCTGGGCGCGCTCCAGTTGGAGCGGGAGGGGCTGTCCCGGCGGCATCTGAGGCTGGCCAGGATGGCGCCCCTGGCGCGGGTGGGGTCCGGTCGCCAGGACCTGGATCGGGGGCAGGCCCGGCTGATCGCGGCCTGCCGACGGATCCTGAGGCAGGAGCGATCGGCCCTGCTCTCCCGGACCGAGATGCTGGCGGCCAGGGGCCCCGCGCCCCGACTGCTGCGGGTGCGCGAGGAGTTCGCGGGCCGGGTCGGTAGGCTGGAGGCGCTCAGCCCGCTACGGGTGCTGGGCCGCGGTTACTCGATAACCTTCCGGGGCGACACCGGGCAGGTGATCCGGGCCGTGGCCGAGGTGGCGCCGGAAGTGGAGATCCTCACCCGCCTGCACCGCGGGGTGGTGCGCAGCCGTGTGACCGCAGTCGAGCCCAGCCAGGAGGTGGTTGCCGATGGAACGTGACCGGGATGCTTTCATGACCGCCGCGGGCGAGCCTGCGGATCTCGACTACGAGGCCGCCCTGGCCGAGCTGGATCAGGTGTTGGTGCGCCTCGAGGACGGCCGGGTCCCGCTGGAGGAGGCCATGGCGCTCTACGAGCGCGGTGTGGGGCTGGTGAGGCGCTGCTCAGCCCTGCTCGACGGGGTGGAGCAGCGGGTCACGGAGCTCTCCGGCGGGGATCTCGAGGAGACCGCCTTCGAGGCCGGCCCCGAGGAGGGCGGCGCCGGCTGAGGCGGCCCATGGTGCCACTCTTCTCGAATCAGTTCGTCTGGATCCCGCTGCTGGCGTGGGCGGTCGCCCAGATCCTGAAGGTGGCGACCGACTCCTGGAGGAGGCGCCGCTTCAGCCTGCGCTCACTGGGACTCTCCGGCGGCATGCCCAGCTCCCACACGGCCATGACCGTCTGCCTGACCACCGTCCTGGGGCGCCGGCTCGGCACCGGCTCGCCGGTCTTCGCCGCGGCCGCGATCCTGACGATGGTGGTCGTCTACGACGCCACCGGCGTGCGCCGCGCGGCCGGCCAGCAGGGCCTGATCCTGAACCAGATGATCGAGGACCTGCGCAACAACCTCGGGCTTCGCTACGAACGGGTCAGGGAGTTCTTCGGCCACACCCCCTACGAGGTGGTGGCGGGGGTGCTGCTCGGTTTCCTGATCGGGATGACGCTCTGAGTTGTTCGTCCCACAGGACCGGTATCCCGGGCCGCCGCAGCCGGCGCCTCATGTCCCTGGCGGGAAGGACATAACATCCTGGGCGATGGCAGGAATTGGAGGCTGGGACTGGGGAGGGGACGGGTGAGCGCCGCCGGCCAGAAGGGCTCCATCGGCTTCCTGCTCCATCTGCGCGAGTCTCCGCGGTCGGCCGCTCTCCGCCATGCCGTCGAGCTCGCCCGCAGCGCTGGCTTCGAGCCCTTGGTGCTCCAGGTGGGGCCGGAGGGCCCGATCAGCAGCCACGCTGACAGCCTGCGGCTGCTGGTGGCGATCGGGGGTGACGGGACCCTGCTCTTCGCGGCCCGGATGGCGGCGCCGTTGGGGATCCCCCTGCTCGGGGTCAACCGTGGCCAGCTGGGGTTCCTGACCAGCGTGGAGCTCGATGGACTGCCGGCGGCGATCACGGCCTTCGTCGACGGCACCTGCCGGACTGATCTGCGCCGCACCCTGCGGGCGGCGATCACGGCTCGGGGCGGGAGGGCGGCCGCGGCCGGGCTGCCCATGGCGGTCAATGAGGTGGCGGTGAAGGCCGACGGCTTCAACCTGATCCGGATGCGCGTGACCACCGATCATCAGCTGGTCGGAGAGTTCGACGCCGACGGCCTGATCTTGGCCACCAGCATCGGCTCCACCGCCTACTCGCTCTCCGCGGGAGGGCCACCGCTGGACCCGGCGGTGCCCGCGCTGGTGCTGACCGCACTCAACCCCCACGCTCTGATCGGGCGCTCGCTGGTCATCCCCGACACTCTGGAGGTGGTGGTCGAGGTCCTGCGGGGCGGGGCCGGGGTGGCCGCCGATGGACGTGGCTGGGGGCGGCTGGAGGCGGGCGGCCGGTTGGTGGTGGGCCCGGGCCCGCAGCTGGCCTTCGTCCAGCCGCCGGGGACCCCTGGCTTCTTCGAGCGGCTGCGGGCCAAGACCGGGTTCGGAACCGTGCTGAAGCTTCCCTATGCCGGCGACGCCCCGGCCGCGGTGGCGTCCGACCCGGACCGGATGGTGCGGGACTGAAATTGCTGCGGGAGCTGAGGATCCGGAACCTGGCCGTCATCGAGCAGGCCACCGCTCGCTTCGGCCCCGGGCTGAACGCGGTCACCGGCGAGACCGGAGCGGGCAAGTCGGTGCTGCTGGCGGCGCTCTCGCTGGCGCTCGGTAATCGGGGCGATCCCGGTCTGATCCGGGCGGGCAGTGAGCGCGCGGTGGCAGCCGCGGTCTTCAGCGACGTGGGGGCCGCGGGCGGGGAGCTCCTGGCGGGGCTGGCGCTTCCCGACGAGGAGGTGCTGGTACTGACCCGAGAGGTGTCGGCCGCCGGTCGGAGCGTGGCCAGGGTCAACTCCGCGGTCGCCCCGGCGACCAGTCTGCGTGAGCTCGGTGACCGCCTGCTGGAGGTGCACGGCCAGGGTTCGTCCTCGCGCTGGCTGCGCGAGGCCGAGCAGCGCGCCGGCCTCGACGGCTTTGGGGGCGAGGCCGTTCTGGCAGCTCGGGCGAGGGTGGCGGAGCTGTGGGACCGGCGGGCGCAGCTGCGGGCTGAGCTGGAGAGGCTGACCGGGCTGCGCGACCTGGAGCAGAGCGAGTTGGAGCGCGCGGAGCAGGATCTGGCGGAGCTGGGGCCGGCCGGGCTGCGGCCTGGAGAGGATCTGGAGCTGCGCCACGAGCGCGAGCGGCTGGCGCATGGCGCCCGCCTCCGCCAGGCCGCCCTGCTGCTTCACCGGGCGGTGGGCGGAGACGAGGGCGCGGGGGCCGCCGAGCAGCTGGCCGCCGCGCTCCAGGGCGGGCGCGGGGTGCGGGGGCTCGATCCCGAGCTGGACAGTGTCGTCCAGCAGGCGGAGGAGATCGTGACGGTCCTTCAGGAGCTCGAGCTCCAGCTTGGCTCATACCTCGACCACCTTCCCGACGACGCCTCACGGCTGGCCGAGGCCGAGGAGCGGCTGGCCTGGCTGGAGCGCCTGGCGCGGCGGTACGGAGGCTCGCTGGAGGCCGCGATCCAGCGTCGGGACGACTCGGCCGCGATGCTCGAGGAGCGCGGCGGACTGGCTCTGGACCTGGGGCGGCTGGAGGGCGAGGCGGCGGCCGTCGCCAAGGGGCTGGCGCAGGGGTGTGCCGACCTCTCGGCGCTGCGGGTGGAGGCTGCCGGCCGGTTGCAGGCGGCGGTGACCGAGGACCTTCACAGCATGCTGATGCCCCACGCGCGGTTCCTGATCCGGATCTGGCAGCGGGAGGACCCGGCTGGAGTGGCGGGGTTCGACGGGTGCAGTTGGGAGGGCTCCAGGGAGGGCTGGGATCGGGTGTCGTTCGACCTGGCCGCCAATTCAGGAGACCAGCCGCGCCCGCTCGCCGACGCCGCCTCGGGGGGAGAGCTGGCCCGGGTTGCCCTCGCCTTGCTGGCTCGGCTGAGCCACCAGTCCGGAGTGGGCACGGTGGTCTTCGACGAGATCGACCAGGGCTTGGGCGGAGAGGCTGCCAATCGGGTCGGAGAGCTGCTCCGCAAGGTCGCCGAAACCCGGCAGGTGATCTGCGTTACGCATCTGGCCCCGATCGCGGCCCGGGCCGGGACTCATCTGAGGGTGGTGAAGTCTGACCGTGATGGGAAAGCGCGGAGCGAGGTCGGCGAGCTCGCCGGTCCGACCAGGGTTGAGGAGCTGGCCCGTCTGCTGGCGGGCGAGGCGACCCCGGCGGCCGCCCGCCAGCACGCTGCCGAGCTGCTCTCGGCCGTCGGCGGGTAGTGGGATTGGGTGGCCGATCGCGGGCGGGCTGGAGACGGGCCCGTGCCCGCCGGGGTCGAATGGGCGATGGCTCCCACCGGAGCCGACATCGGCCGGCCGTGGCTCTGGTCGGGCCGGGGCCCGGGCTGCGCGCCCGCGGCCCTGCGGGCGCACCGGAAGGTGTCGATGGCGGTGGTAACGTGGCCGTGATGGAAGGTTCTCCTCAGCCTGCCCCCACTCTCCCCCAGCCGGCGCCGCGAGGCGGCGCCCGGGAAGTGCTGGGCGCACCCGCTCGGGGGGAGCTGCTGGCGTCATGGGCCGGCAGCCTGCCTGGCGTTGCTCCTGGGCCCGCGACCAAGGCGCCTGGCGCCTCAGCAGTGCTCCCGCCCGGGTGGGGAGGCTCCCGGGCGCTCCCGGAGCGGGCCCCGTCGGTCGAGCCAGCCCTCGGTCATCCGTCCGCTCCCCAGGCGTGTTCACTCTCCGCGGGGCCGGCGGCGAGGGGCCGGCTCTGCGGTTGCCGGCACGGTGGCGGCAAGGCCTGGTCATCCCCGGACCAGCTGGCGCCTTCCGACCAGCTGGTCGCCATCGGCGACCTCCGTCCGCACACTTCGCGAGCCATCCGCAGCCGACTCGAGACCGCCGCCGGCCACTCCGAGATCGGCTGAGGCGCCGGGCTCCATGGCGACACCGGAGGAGACGGCCCAGCTCGAACGCCTGACGGAACTGGTGGCCCAGGCTCGGCTCCCCGACTCCGACCTCAGCTCGCTGCACCTCTCCGAGCTCAGCCACGCGTTTCGCCAGCAGGTCGAAGCCGCGGGCGGCGAGGTGGACCTGTTCTGGGCAGCGGAGTCCCTCCAGCAGCTCACCAAGTTGCTGGAGCTGAAGATGGGCCGACGGCTGGACGAGGCTTCGGACGACTCCTTGAGCGGTGGGCTGCCCCTCGAGCCGGAGGCCGATCCGGCCGCGCGGCTGGAGGAGTACCGGATCTTCAAGGCCGCCGCCGGGGTGCTGCTGGCTGATTCCAGCGCCGGGCCCAAGGCTTTCCTGCGAGTTCTCGGACTTCCGGTGGAGCCCCGGGCCGCCCTGCACCTCAGCCCGGAGACGCTGGCGCTCGCCTTCGGCGAGCTGCTGGCCCGGCTCCCGGAGCCTGACGAGCTCCACTTCACGTTGCCACGATTCTCGGTGGAGGACAAGGTGGTCGAGCTGCGGCAGCGCCTCGCCACCGAGGGGACCATGCGCTTCGACGAGGTGTTCCGGTCGGCCCGCGATCGGCTGGAGGCGATCGCCCTCTTCCTGGCGCTCCTGGAACTCCTGTGGAACGGGGAGGCCTCCTGCCGCCAGGACGGTCCCGACGCGCCGATCGTGGTGGAGCCGGCCGGTGGCGGCTGAGCCGGTCGCGGAGGAGGCTGCCCAGGCGCTGGTGGCGGTGCTCTTCGTGCGAGCCGAGCCGATCGCGACGACCGAGCTGGCCCGCTCCCTGGAGCTGGACGCGGGGGAGATGCAGCGGACGGCGGACCGCGCGGCCTCGCTGCTGGAAGGCACCGGACTGATGCTGCAGAACCATCTGGGGGAGCTGCAGTTGGTGAGCCATCCGAGCGCCGCCTGGGCGGTGGAGCGTGCCCTCCGTCCGGAGGTGGCCGGGCGGCTCTCGCGGCCGGCTCTGGAGACGCTGGCGATTGTCGCCTACCGGCAGCCGATCTCACGGGCCGCGATCGAGGCCATTCGCGGCGTCAACTGTGATGCCGTCATCGAGCGCCTGCTCCGGCACGATCTGGTGGCGGAGGTGGGCCGCTCCGAGGGGCCCGGCCGGGCCCGGCTGTTCGGCACCACGATGCGGTTCCTCCAGGTGGTGGGCATCCCCGGGATAGAGAACCTGCCGCCGCTGCCCAGCGGCGAAGGGGGAGAGTGGTTGAACCGGGCAGCCGAGGTGGCGGGTTCCGATGGGGTCTGAGCGGCTCAGTCGCTGGCTGGCCAGGTCAGGGGTGGCCTCCCGGCGCGGCAGCGACCGGCTGGTGGAGGCGGGCCGGGTCACCGTCAACGGGGTGGCGCCGCCTCCCAACGGCTGCCTGATCGACCCCGACGTGGACCTGGTCGCCGTGGACGGCCGTCTGGTCACCGCCGGCAGCTCCCCGCGCCGCTACCTCGCGCTCAACAAGCCGCCCGGGGTGGTATCGACGGTCAGCGATCCCGGGGGCCGGCCCACGGTCATGGGCCTGGTCCAGGACTCCGGCGGCCTGTTCCCGGTGGGGCGCCTGGACATCGACTCCCGGGGCCTGATCCTGCTCACTGACGACGGGGACCTGGCGCTCCGCCTGACCCATCCTCGCTACGGGCTCCCCAAGACCTACCGCATCACCATCCAGGGGCCAATCTCGAACTCGGAGTTCGAGCAATTCCGCGAGGGTCCGGCGCTGGAGGACGGGCCGACGCACCCCCTGGTGGTGCGCATCCTGCGCCTGAGCTCGCGCCGGACCGTGCTGGAGGTGACGCTCGCGGAGGGCCGGCCCCGGGAGCTGCGCCGGATGTGCGCCGCGGTGGGGGTCAGGTTGCTCGACCTGGAGCGGGTGGAGATCGCCGGGGTGCGGCTGGGGACCCAGCCCGAGGGGACGACCAGGGAACTCAGCCGGGCCGAGGTGGCGCGCCTGCGGACCGCGGCGGGAATCGCGTGACCGGGACTGCGGTGGTCACCATCGACGGCCCGGCGGGGGTGGGCAAGTCGACGGTGGGGCGGGAGGTGGCGAGGCGGCTGGGCTTGCCCTTCGTTGACACCGGGATCTTCTACCGTGCGCTCACGGTGGCCGCGGCCGCGGTGGGGATCCGGGTCGGCGAGGCGGACCGCCTGGCCGAGCTGGCCCAGCACTTTCAAGTTGAGCTGAACTCCGACCCCTCGGCCGAAGGCTGGCGGGCCAGGGTGGGCAGCCAGGAGCTGGACCTCGAGCTCTGGGATCCTGGTCTGGCGAACCTGCTGGCGTACGTCGCCGGCCAGGCGCCGGTTCGCCGGGCACTCCTGGGCCCGCAGAGGCAGGCGGGCGCCCAAGGGGCGGTCGCGGTCGGGCGCGACACTGGAACTGCGGTCTTCCCTGGCGCCGACTGCAAGTTCTATCTCGATGCGCCCGAGGCGGTGCGCCTGGAGAGGCGGCGCGGTGAGCTTGGTCGGCGCGGCTTGGGCACCCCGGAGCAGCTGGTCCGCGAGGATGTGGTCGGCCGCGACCGCCAGGACCTGACCCGCAAGCACAGCCCTCTGACGATCCCCCCCGGAGCTGTCGTGATCGAGACCGGGCCAATCACGGCGGACGAGGTGGTGGAAGTGGTGCTGGCGGAGTGCCGGGCCAGGGGTCTGGGCTGACCGCACCCCCGCCCTGGCGATAAGGTTGCAGGTGGAATTGATGGATGCAGTCGCCTTGCGCTCGGGGCCCCTCTACGTCGCCTTCGACCTCGAGACCACCGGGCTCTCGGCCAGGTCCGATCGCATCATCGAGATCGGAGCGGTCAAGTTCGACGAAGCCGGCGTCCTGGACACCTTCTCGACCCTGGCCGATCCCGGGATCCCCCTGCCGCTGGTGGTGCAACGGCTGTGCGGGCTGCACGACTCTGACCTCGCCGGCCAGCCCAGCCCCCGGGAGGCGGTGGCCCAGTTGGCAATGTTCTGTGAGGGCTGCTTGGTGGTCGGCCACGGGATCAACTTCGACCTGGCGTTCTGCGCCGAGATCCTGCCGGACGTCTTCGCGCACCGGGCGGCGGTGGACACCTCGGAGCTCGCCCGGGTGTTCCTGCCCGCGGCACCGAGCCACAGCCTCGAGGAGCTGAGCCGGTCATTTGGACTGACGCACGATCGGCCCCACCGGGCGCTGTCGGACGCGGAGGCGACCCGGCTGCTCCTGGGGCGCCTGGTGGAGGTGGCCCAGGGCATGCCGCCGCCGCTGCAACAGCGAGTCCGCGATCTGTGCTGGGGACAGGGTTGGACCTCAGGCGACTTCGTGGTGAGCCATCTCCAGCCCGCCGCCGCGGGGCCGGTGGAGCGGCCACCCGCGACCGCCGTCGTGGAGGCTCAGGCGCCGGCCCCGGCCGCCGGCCCGCTCGACCCCAGCTGGATCGTCGAGGCCCTGGGCGCCGACGGACTGATGGCCCGTGCTGACCCGCTCTTTGAGTTGCGCGAGGAGCAGCAGCAGATGGCGGTGGCGGTGACTCAGGCCTTCAATCGGGGCCAGCAGCTCCTGGTCGAGGCCGGCACCGGGGTGGGCAAGTCGCTCGCCTACCTGCTGCCGGCCCGGGAGTGGGCGGCGCGACGCTCGGAGCGGGTGGTGCTCTCGACCCACACCATCACCCTCCAGGAGCAGC
>JAKAWF010000515.1 GCA_021817025.1 bacterium | reverse complement strand
TGTTGGCATCATAGGCAATCTGTTCAGTGGCTCCAAGGATAGAGCAAACGGAGTACTTCGGCACGTTGAGCTGGGCCCAGCTGGTCACGCCGGGGGTGGTCTGGGTGTTAATGGCAAACGACTCAATTTGCTCCCACGAGGGGTTCGAGAACCACACTACCTGTGCACGTGCGGCTGTATAGGAGAGGCCAGGAGCCAATTCTACATCACCTGCCTGAATCGCTGCGATGACTGTCGTGTAGGTATTCGGAACGTAGTTGATCTTCACGTGAATAGCCTTCGCCCAGCTTTGCAGCAGCTGAATGTACGGGCCCTGCCACTTGCCTGTTTGTGCATTTTCATACATGAACGGAGGATCTGGCATGACCGCAAGTTGAAGAACTCCACTCTTCTCAATATTGCTTAGCCAGGCGTTAGTCGCCTTGGGCTGGGGCTTAGTTACCGATGCGGCCGCACCACAACCGCTTGCCAACAGAGCGAGTGCGATTGCTGCCACGACGAGCGCGGGAAGCGCTCGCTTGGAACGGTTAGTGATCATGGCTCCCTCCGACCATTCGCCGAATTGGGCTGCGCATTCACTCCGCAGCGATGAAGTACTTCCTTGAAGCGTCTGCAATGTTCCTGTTCTCGGGTCGTAGCATTGGCGAAGCGATGGAAGAGTTACGGGCTATGGGATGAGTAGCAGTAGGTCGCCTTGACAGCAGGGGGACTACGTTGTTCGCGTGAGGTGGGCCGCTGGCGGGGTGCGCACGCACAGGCACGAGCCCGTCCCCAACAGCCCCGTCCAGAACCCTGCATGCGCTTCTCCCGCGCACGGCTCGCCCCCGGGCAGGCGGCCAGCACGATTCCTCCGTGCCACGGGCGCTGGATGCCGGCCCAAGCGTTCCGCGGTCGATCTGGCCGGTTCCCCACAGGGAGCGGATGAGTGGTCCACATGGGCAAGCCCGCAGCCAGACCGGTCCCGAATGCACATTCGACTGGAGGCCCTTCGCTCCAGTGAGGCTGTGTTGTCCTCACCGTCACCACTACGGTATGGCCTCCTCCGACCCCCGCTGACGCGGTAGGGACCGCCCTCTCGAACGGACCCCGCTCGTACAGATGTTCCGTGGTGGGCTGTGTGATCGTTCTGCTCCCCATACGCCCGTGGGTTGTTGGGTGCTGCACCTCCAAAGTCTCGGCATCGTCCGTGGCCTTGGCCTTCTCGCCCGGGGCTCGGCTCCCACTTGGCCCCCCGTCTCCGGGGGTCTGCATTAGGACGCGGCAGGATTTCTGATCGTACGGACCGATCACTCGCTCGCCCTCCAGGACGACTTCGTCGTGGCGCTTCGACAGTCGGGGCTCCTCTTCCACCAGCCACCAGCTACGTGGCTGCTTGGTCATTACCCCGACCGGACTTCCGGCGGCAAGTCCACCACAGCTTGTCCAGGACGCGCGGCGAGCGGCCGCAGGAGGGCGGGGGAAACCCCCACTGGTGTGGACTAGCCTGACGCGCTTCAGGTGCCGGTCACTGCCGAGTCGGGGCTTCCGCGCTGCGCTTCGTTGAAGTCCATCGGCCACTAGCTCCAGCGTCGACCTTGTAGTCATGGGGCCTTTATAGCGACAACTGTGGTTATTGTCAAGGGCTTGTCCGGGGAGGGGCAGGGATGACTTCAAGGTCCTCTCGGGAGTTCCTGACCCGGGCTGGTAGAATCCGACAGATACGGCGAACTCGGCGACAGCTTCCGATGACGGTAATTGTGACTTGGGTAATCCATGACGGGACGGCCATGTGACGCGGCCCCACCAGCCAGGCCGGGTGACCGGGGCCGACGGCATCGATGCTCGGGGCCGCCGACAGCCACGGGGTGGGGGAGGTCCGGGGTGGGGGAGGTCCGGGCTGGGTCGTGAATCGCCGCAACTCGAATTACCATCCCTTTCGAGTTCACCCCGCCTGCACTCATGACGGTTGTTTCCGAGCGGCAACCAGCGTGATGCCGCCCGGCAGCCACAATCGTTCCACGCGGCAACAGGTGCGAGCCCGATAGTTGCCGCATGGCGACAGGACGGCGGTGAGGCCGTTCCGGGTCGAGGGGCAGTTGAGGCTGGGCGCAGTGGTGCTGGCCCCATGCCGTGGCGCCAGACTGGGTGATGGCCGGGCGTGCGGATCGACCAGTCCCACGGAGCTCTACCCGGTCTGGTTGGATCTCCCTCATCGCAGGGGCTGACTCGGCTGAGAGAGGTGGGCCGGCCGAGCTCCATGGTGGGGAGGATGAAGAAGCGGGAGAGCAGTACCAGGGCGGCGGCTTTTGGACTGGGGCGAGGGAGGCTAAGGCCAGAGCGGACCTCGCGGTCTGGGATGCCGGTCAGACTGCCAGACGACGCCGCCCATGGTTATGCTCGACCACTGCTGCCACCAGGATGGCGTGATCCCGCTCAGCCTGCCGCCGGCTTATGCCTCTCGCCCACATGAGTTTCGCGATCGACAGGGCCGTGACCCAGTCCGTGGCGGCGGTCAGGTCAGCACCGGAGACACGCAGGCGGTCGTCATCGAGGACCACGTAGTGGGTGGTGGTCGTCTCCACCAGGACGTGAGCGAGCTCGGCCGAGATCTGACTGCGGTCCATCCCCTCCCGGTCGGCGGTGGTGGCCCACAGAGTGCGCATGGCATGCGGATGGAAAGCGCACCCGGCACGGGCAAGCCGCCGCTGGACAGCCGTGGTCAGCTTCCTCGCCGAGAGATCACCGCTCAGCAGCGACGCGACGACGGGAGGCGCGGCTGGCTCGCCGACCTGAAAGTTGGACAAGGCCTGAGTGACTAACTCCTGGAGGTTCGACGGCACGGTGATGTTCGCCCACCTGGATCGGCCTCCCTTGGCCCATGTAACCCACACGCAGAGATGTGTGGG
>JAKAWF010000514.1 GCA_021817025.1 bacterium | reverse complement strand
CATGCTCACTGCCCGCCAGTTTGCTCCATCCGTGTCCGTGCGTGTCCCCAGCTCGCTGTCGCCAACGCGCTTCCGGCCGTGACAGTTCAGTTATGTTGGCCAGTCGCTCGGGCTGTCGGGCGTCCCCGTGCCGGCCACCTGGCCCGCCCCCTTCACCACCATGGGACCGTCGCGGCGAGATGCGATGTTGAGCCAATGAAGCTGACGCCGGCAGGGGGGGGCGTGGGCGGCCCAAGAGCGATTCCAGTCCGTCTCCTCGCCACCAGGCTACTAGCTGGACTGCGCTGGGCACTCCCCTGCCCGCGGCCGTCCCGAAGGCTGACCGCTCGAACCGGAGCCACCGATGGCTCACGTTAGCTGCCACGGATCTCCAGCACCTGGCTCCTGGCCCGATGGGACTCCCGCACTGAGGCCGAGGACCAAAGCTCGAATGCGATGGCGACTCCGAGGGCTCCGTCCGCTCGCCTCCGCGGAAGCGGTCCGAGTGCACCCGCCCCCTCACCGGCCCACCCTGCTGATGGCGAGAGCTCATGGGCCTCCCGCATCAATCTATGTAAGCGGTGAAGGAACTGGAGATCGTTGTTGGCGCTAGGTGTACCAACTGCTCCAAGGGCTGATAGGTGACCTTGATCGTCACTTTGCAACCGATCACATCACCAATCGAGTTGTCAACTGCGACGTTGGTGATTGAGCTCGAGGTGATGGCTCCGGCGAAAGGCCCCGCGGCGGCCTTGGCGGGGCTGACGACGGCGGCTGACGGGGAAGGGAGCGCGCAATCGGGCAGCTGCCCGGCCCCGAAGTTGGCGGAGACCACTTCCCAACGCGCGGTCGTACGCGCGCTGCTGGTGATCGCGGAAACCTCCAGTACAAACCACGACCCCTCGGCGATGCCCAAGAGCAAGAGGAGAAACAGGGGCACGACCAGAGCGAATTCGACCACCGACGCGCCCCTCAGGCGGGCGTTCCGGTCCCGCCGGAATTTATGAACGCCCTGCCGGGAGGGGGAGAGTGGAGAGCGACTCTTCATGGTTGGACCACCCAGCTCGCGCTGGTGCCGCTCACGGTCAGGGCGGCAGGCAGGAGGGGCGTGAGCATGTCCAGGTGGCATGTGGCGCGAACGGTCACCAAAAAGGAGTCAGTAGTCGGGGATGGGGGAGTCTGAGTTGGCAGTGAGGTGGGCGAGAACGTCCAGCGCAGCTCATTTGAGGGGCATGACAGGATGCTGCCGGCGAACGAGGAGCAACCGGCGTCGACGGCCGGACCCTCGATCCCTCCCTGCGTAGCCGGGCACCCCGAGTACGCCCCGCCGGGCGGAAGGAATGCCGCGTAGGCAGAGCTGCTGGGGTAGGGGGCCCCTCGTGCCACGTACAGGGATGCCTCCCGAGCCGCGTTGCTCATCTCTATTCCAACGAAGTAGGCCCTGGCAAGATCGACGCCGCCCGCCAGCAGGAGGAGCAGAACGGGCAGGACCAGGGCGAACTCCACCATCGCCTGTCCTCGGGATCGGTGATTCGTCACGAGCAGGCTAATGCAGGAGTGAGATGTTCAGGGCGATGGCACCTTTGGCTCCGGTCTCGCCGCCACAGTTGGGCTGCCCGTTGCCGGGACAAACCAAGACGCCAGCCTGACCGGAGATGTAGGGCACCACGACGCCGGTGCACTCGTTGCTGCTCGGACCGGTGCAGTTGCCACTCGGGTCATGGGGGTTCGGGGTCGCGCGGATCGCGATCAGCCCCATCACGCACATGTCCCAGCCGCCCGGAACCTGGGGCACCGCCGACTGGCTTGAAGAAGCGCAGTAGGTGTTTCCCGCAGGCTCTGTGCACCAGGCGTTCTTGTTTATGCAGTCGATCATGGGGATGAGGAACTCTTCCCCGTTGGTAATGTTGGCCGTCCACGAGCCGTTGCCGGCGCCGACTGACGCCCATCCTGGTGCTGTGAAGTTAGGCGGCGAAAAGGTGCCGGGTTTGAAGTCGCCCTTGAAGCTGCTGTCGGTTGACGAAGAGGAGCAGGCCGCGTCGGTGGTCCAGTGATTACTCTCGTAGTAGATGACGGTGTCTCCCACCGCCACCTGCTGATTGGGGTTCCCGTCGGCGCACGCGAAGTAGGCTGCGAAGGGTTCGGAGGCACCGCCGTTTGTCACTTGGAAGATGGCGGTGGCCGGCGCCGCCTCGCTCGCTGCACCGATGCCCAGCACGTTCATGAGGCTCGTGCCATGAGTGTTGCTGGCGACCACCTCAGCCCCGTCGGCGGACACTACTCCATCTGCGTTCTCGGGGATTCCCCCACTCCCCGGGAAGTCCGTGAGGCATGTGGAACCCACCACCGGCCAGAACTGGCATATCTTCGTGCCGTCCGAGTAGGTGAAGTAGGCGGCGTAGGAGGTGGCCCGAGTAGTGCCTGCTCCGTTGGCGGCCACTGCCTGTTGGACCGCGGCCTGGATTTGCACGTACCCCCACGGCAGCACTACGGGAGCCGGCTGCTGGAATTGGCTGCTGTAGTCGGCCCCCAGCATGCGGGCCACGGCCAGGGACGCATTGTCAGACGCGCTCTGCAGTCCCGTCTGCCCCATGTAGCTCAAGCCGGCGTCCAGGGCCAGCCCGGCCATCCCGATGATGGCAACCGCCGCGATGGCGAACAGGACGGCCACCTGCCCGCGGGGCCCGGTTCCCGAACTTCCCAGAGGTCGTTGTGCGGCTCTGGCCCCCCACCAGGACAACCGGAGCATCCTCACCACCACCTCCCGCTTGGCTCTGGGGGCCAGGTGGCCCAGCCGGCGGACCCGCCGGCTCGGCTCTCGGCCGGGACCAGCCCGGCGGGGTCCTGACAGCCGTCACCGGTGGCCAGCGACCCCGTGGGGGACGGGACGCGACGGTCGACGGCCGAG
>JAKAWF010000513.1 GCA_021817025.1 bacterium | reverse complement strand
GTCGATGTACAAGATGCCGTCCCAGAACATGGGCCAGGGCCAGCAGATCGGGATATTCGGCGAGGGCCAGAGCGCCAACGTGATCGCGGACCTGCGGGTCTTCGAGAGCAACAACAAGCTGCCGCAGGTGCCGGTCACTGTGATCCACGTCGGACCGGGTCCATTCACCGACAACAGCGGCCAGATCGAGTGGAACCTCGACACCCAGGCGTCGACGGGGATGGCCCCCGACGCCTACGGGGTGAAGTTGTACTTCGCCAACTCCCTCACCGACGCCTCGGTGGAGTCGATGTTCCAGGCCTGGGTCAGCGACCCCACGGCGCCGCTGCAGGCCAATGCCAGCTTCGGTGAGTGCGAGACCAGTCCCGGCAACTCAGTCTTCACCAACCCTCTGCTCAACCCCAACGTGCCGGCTGGCCAGGGGCTCGGCAACAACTTGGAGCCGGTGGCGGAGCAGACCCTCCTGCAGGCCGCCAGCCAGGGGCAGACCCTGTTCTCGTCGGCCGGCGACACCGGCGGGTCCTGCCCCATCGCCATCCTGCCGGTGGTGGGCGCCGGCAACGGCCTGGCCAACCAGGGCTTCCCACTGCAGAACTACCCCGCGTCCAGCCGCTACGCGGTGGGCGTGGGCGGCACCGTGCTCTACTCCAACGGCCAGAAGCCCCCAGCGGAGGCCAGATTCCTGGAGAAGTCCTGGACCTACACCGGTGGCGGACCGGCGCCGTTCATCAGCGAGCCCTTCTATCAGAAGGGCGCCGCCAACGTCAACATCCCCTGCACCATGAACGACGTGGGCACCCCCTATCCTCAGGGCACGATCTGCCGGGGGGTGCCGGATGTGGCCGCGATGAGCGGCAACATCTACGACAACGGCTACAACATCGTGGTCGGGGGCGCGTCGACGATCGAGGGAGGCACCAGTCTGTCCAGTCCGCTCTGGGTGGGCATGTGGACCAGGGTGCAGGCGGCGGCCCCGAGCGGAGGACTGGGGTTTGCCAATCCCACCATCTACAAGGTGGGGGAGAGCAGCAACTACGCCAAGGACTTCTTCGATGTGACCGTGGGCAGCAACGGGCAGCAGCACGCCGGCCCAGGCTGGGACTACACCAGCGGCTGGGGGGTGATGAGGGTGACCCCGTTCATGCAGACCGTCGATGGCGGGATCACCCCGACCAACAACGTGCTGCCGCCGTCGCCCTCCGGCGGGAGCGGTCTCCCGCTGGCCTGCGGAGACCTCTGGCAGAACCCTTCGCACACAGCGAGCGACCCTTTCACGAGCAATCCTGAGCCCCAGCTGACGCTCGACGCCGGGACCATGGGGCTCGACCAGAGCGGCACCAAGAACGTGTTGAAGGTGACCCTGCAGGTCCAGGACCTCACCACCCACGTCCCGACCGGCGCCACCGGAGAGGATTGGTACGCGACCTGGACCTATGGCGGCAAGGAGTACTTCGCCTACGCCCACCTGTCCCTGACGCCGACCTCAACCGTCACCTATGGCGATGGCACCGCCAGCAAGACCGGAGGCACCACCAACTACGCGCCGACCAACGCCGACACCGGTAGCTTCAGCCAGGGCAAGAACGGCACGGTGGTGATCGACGTCCCGCTCACCAACATCGGCAGCCCGCCCTTGGGCGCGGTGTTGCTCCACCCGGCCGCGGTCACCTTCATCGAAGAGGGAACTCCGTCGACCCAGGCGACCGGAGGCGGCGTGGCATCCCTGCAGCAGGTGGACCAGGGCGGTCCCGACCTCAGCTACACCGTGGGTGGGGTGATTCCCTGCAGCGGGGCGCCCGTCGGTGGCAACGTGCCGGAGGCGCCATCGGCCCCGCTGCTGCCCCTCCTGGGTCTGGTGATCCTGCTTGTCAGCGGCTTTGGGATCCGGCGCCTGCGGCGGCCCCGGTTCGGCAAGGGAAGCCCGCAGTCTTGAGCGCTGGAGGAACAGGGGAGATGGGCTTGGATTGAATCGGAGTCGGAGCCGTGGCTGGGCCGATCGCGGGACTGTGCGCCACAACCGGCCCGGCCACGGCGACATTTCCGCCCGGCGAAACCGGTCCCCTCGAGCAGATCTCGCTGCTCGAGGGGACCTCCGACCTCCAGGCCAAGGGGAATGGGCTGCACCAATGTCCGCAGCAGCCCACGCTGGTGGTGATTCGTAAGCGGGCCGATCGGGAGTTCCCGTTGACACCGAACAGAAGGCACCAATATGATCCGGAAAAATCGCGATAGACGGAACGTTTCCGCAGTTCTTGGGGGAGGGACCAAGTGGCGGTCTGCGCAGCGCTAGTCGGCGGATCCCAGCCCGACTCGGGAGAGCTGGCCGCCCCCGGCGGCGAGGGCGGCCAAGCCTCCGGCCCTGATCTGGGGGCGATCTGCGACCGCTATCGCAGCCAGGCGGTGGGCTACGCCTTCGCCATCCTGCGCGACCATGCCACCGCCGAGGACGCGGTCCAGCTGGCCTTCGCCAGGATCCTGGCCCGGGTCGCCGGTGGCGACGGCGCCCTGCTCGACGGCGACCCCGAGCGGGTCGTGATCCGCAACACCCGCTGGGCGGCCCTGGAGCTGGCCGAGCGCCGGCGGAGCAGCGAGAGCCTTGACGTGGCTGACCAAAGTGTCGGGATCATGGAGCTCAGCGGCCGGATCTGGGAGCGCTCCCAGGCCCGCCAGCTCTGCGATCAGATTGCGGCTGAGCTGCCGGCCCACTACCGCGACGTCCTCCGGATGCGCTTTGTGGAGCAGCACCGCGACGCCGACGCCGCTGCCCGCCTGCGGATCTCTCTGAAGGCCTATCGCTGCCGGCTCGACCGCGCCCTCCGCGAAGCTCGGCATTCGGCCACCCGGCTTGGCATCGACTCCCTGGGGGGCTTGGTGGTGGTCGGTTGGCGC
>JAKAWF010000512.1 GCA_021817025.1 bacterium | reverse complement strand
TCTGCGAGCGCGGCCGCCTTGGCGACGACCGAGGCGGTGTCGTAGGGTGCCGCGGGCATCCCGACGATCCCCTTCTGAAGGTCGATGACGACCAGAGCGGTGTGCCCCGGGTCCAACTCAAGTTCCGGTTGTGGCATCGTGCTCCCTGCGGCTCAGTCACCTGCTCCCTGCGCTCAATGGTAGCGTCAGCGGTCGGCACCAGAGCCGGGGCCGCCTTGCTATCGACTGCTTCCCTGGGCTCAGGAGCGGGGTGGCTTTGGCCCTGACCAAGTGCCAGCCCGGCGGCGGGGATACGTCCCGTGGTCCTCTCTGCCCCGCAGCTCCGGGGAGTCTGGTGCAGCCAGAGACCGAACGCGCTCCAGGACGAAGGAACGGCGCGCCGCCAGCGCCTGCACCTGCTCCAGAAGTCGGGTCGGCAGTCCCTGAGTTGCGGCCCACTCCATGCTCTCTGGCAGGGCCGCCCGCACTCGGGTTGCCACATCCGCAAGTCGCTCTCGGTAGTAGGTCGTCGCCAGCCCAAGTCGCCCCAACTCCTTCTGCCAATGCACTGGCTCGACACCCCTTGGATCGACCACTCCGCCAACGCTCATCGCCATGCGTCGAGCCAGGTGGGGGTAGACCGCGGTTGAGAGCACGTCGTAGGCCGGAGCCAGGCGGATGCCCTCCGGCGTGTACAGGACCGAGAAATTCTTTCCGTGGGCGTCGGCGTTGCCGATCAAGTGGTTGAACGCGACCAGATCGAGCAGCCCGCCCAGGTCCTCGGCGACCCTCACCGAATGGCGGCGCACGAGTTCCACTGCGCTGAGCAGAGTTGGGCCACCCTCGGCCTCGTACTTCTGCCCCGGAGGCAGACCCAACGCCTGGCACAAGTCCTCTTGGTGCAGTCGGCGCACGCCGGCCGGGCCCACGGCGCGATCGTAGCGAGTGACCAACAGTGCTGGATCGCCGGCGACTGGACGCACCCCAAACTGCGCCACCGGCAAGCCGCTGGCCACGGCCAGATGCATGCAGAACGCCTCGTTCGCAACGAGATCGGGGAATCCCAACCGCCGGTCGTACCGACTCCCCAGGGCGCGTGGGGCTGGCTTGAGGATGTGGGTTGATGGGGTGAGCCCACGCGGTAGCCCCAGCCGGCCATCCGGGCCGAGCACCACGGCCATCTTGTTCTGAGCGCCGGCGAGGCTTACCCGAATGTCGGCCTCCGGGGAATCGGCCAGTGGGAACTGAGGAAGAGCTTCCACACGGGCGCCGAGTTCGGCTTCGTCGAGCCATTCGACTGAGGATGGGGCCGCGGAGGACAGCGCTTGGGCCTCCGGGACCAGCGACAGGGCGCCGGCGCAGTCGCGGCCGAACGCCTCCAACAACCCGAACGTGTTGGAGCTGGACAGACCGAGCCGACCCGCCAGCCGCTCCCGAACCTCCCCCTCCGGGAGGAGCCCATCGCAAAAGGCGCGCACCGGGTCACCTCGGTAAGGGACCGATCGAACCGGCAGGGCAATGCTGATGAGCGGCGCGCTCTCAGGCACCCGGACGACAATGTCCGGCAGGTACTCCAGCGCCAGTGTGCCGTCGGGCTCCTGCGTCAGGGTGGCGACGACCCGAGTCCCGTACAGCACCGCCAGCGTCGAGCCGCTCATTGGGCGAGATCCTCTGGCATGACCCCTCCCGTCCGTTCGACCACCGCTAGGTCAAGGGACAGGACCGTGAGGATCCGAAGGGCCGTATCCAAGTTGACCGTTCCCCACGCTGCCTCCAGCTTCTGGACAGCGCTCCGGCCAACGGCGGCACGTCCTGCAAGTTCGGCCTGAGTCCATCCATGCTTCTTGCGGGCTGCCAGAACCACTCGGCCTAGGTCCCGCACCGAGGCGACCCTGAGAGACGCTCCCATGACGGAAGCTTACCACGGAGGCTTGCGATCCGAAGCATATGGCCGATTTGGACTACCCTGCTTTGGATCGCAAGCCGAGTGTGCCTATCGGAGAATCACGGCGTCCAGCACCCGAGAGTCGGGACGGTCCTGCAGAAGCACTAGCACGTGCCCGCCAGCCGGGCCGACCGGTCTCCCCATCTGGCAGCTGTCGGAAGGGCGGCGAGTGGCCCGAACTCATACCGAGAATACGGGCTCAGGCGATCATGCAACGCTGCTGTCAGCTGCCAGATCGGCCGCCGGGTCCATGTCCAAGTACTCCCCGAGCGCTCCGAGCCTCGCCCGAACTCGCGGAGGCTCTCCCAAGGGCAGCGCACAACAGCTCGGCGCACGGAACGACCTGAGTCTTCACGAGGGCGACCAGACGGTGCACGGTGGCAGCCGGCGACAGATCGCTGAGATAGTCGAGGTCGCGGAGTACCTCGAGATACGCGGCCGCCACAGCTGAAAGCCCGGCGCAGGACGCACTCCGGCGATGGAATCGAACCCCGGCCAGACCGGGTTCACGCGGCGGGCGCCGTCCAGCAAGGGTCAAGTCGAGGACCCCGGGGATCTGCTGGGAGAACCCTAAGAGATTGGCAGCGGCCAGTCCAGCGGGGTAGAGGACCGGGACGCCGAGGACAGCCTGAGCTAGATCCTGTTGATTGGGTGCCGTGGGCCCAAGGATCGTGATGGCGGGCCGATAGTAGAGACCCCGCCCGACCCGACGGAGGGCGCCGTCACGGGTCAAGCGACCCAGTGCATTGGCGACCGGCGAGGGGTGTTGCCCGCGAAAGTCCCTTACCCGGACCAAGGAGTCTGGCGGGGCCGCTAGAGCTTGAGCGGCCACCAAGCTTTGACCTCGTGCGAGCGCAAGCCCCTGGCTTCAGCCATGGGGTCGAGCGAGTCCCGAAGTGTTACAACAAGAACCTCGGCACGGAGCGCGGCTCCACCTCCACGACTTCGGGGGTTGCCGGTGTCGAG
>JAKAWF010000511.1 GCA_021817025.1 bacterium | reverse complement strand
AGTCCCTCACCCCTCCGGGCTCGATCCCATAGCGCTGCGCTATCGCCTTGGGGATTGTCACCTGCAGCTTGCTGGTCACCCTTGTCACATCCTTACTGTAATAAGGATGTCTCTCGAGGGGGCTCGGACCTGTCGCGAAACATGTCGCTGATCCCGACGTTGCACATTCACCGCGCTTGTGTGATGGGACTCCTCCGCTGGCTGGCGACAACCGTCTGTGCTGGCCACCGGCAGCTGGCCAGCACAGAGGGGGGAGCTTGAGCTGATCCTCCCCATCGTCGGCGACCTCGGGGACATCGCATGGTGCGACAGCCAGGGTCGCGCCCTTGCCAGAGCCCCCCGCTCGCGGAGCAGCTCTGTGACGATGACGCTCGCGGCCGCCGTAGATCGAAGAACTGCGCCAGGTCCTCTCCGTCCAAGCAGTACCGGGCTGCCTATGGACACACGCCTCTCTCGATCAAGGAAGAGATCCCTTGGCACTGCCGCCGGCTGATGGTAGCGACCGGTGCCCAGGGCGCCTTGCCAGTGATGGACAAAGTCCGACCGGAAGCCACGCGTCGCAAACTCGAACGGCTCAGCTTACCCACCGCAGAGGCGATCGCCATCCTGTGAATCGCGGCGGCAAGGACACCAACGCGATCCTGCACCTGAACTGCTGAACCTCAACAGCGCACCATGACGGACTGGGCGGCTCCAGCAGACCCACCCCGTGGAGGTGCCCGCGCCAATTGCCGACAGTGGGCGCCTTGGCGTGCCGGCGCGAGCCGGTGGCGACCACCCCAGCCCTCAGGACGACATCGGCCGACCCAGCGCCCTCATCACTTCGTCGGCCTGGCGGACACGCCCGATGCGAGGGAAGACTGTCCGGAAGACAAAGGCATGGTCCTCGGCCGCTCGCGCGGAACTGGCGTCCTCGACGAAGACCTGCTGGTACCCACGCTCGTAGGCGTCGCGGGCCGTGCTCTCCACCCCGACGTTGGTCGAGATGCCGCACAGGAGGATCGTTCCGATTCCTCGACGCCTGAGTTGCAGATCGAGGTCGGTGCCATAGAAGGCCCCCCACTGGCGCTTGCGCACGACATGATCGCCATCCCTGGGCCCGAGTTCCGGCACGATCTCATCCCACCCCGGAGGCGGGCTTGGCCACGCCGCCGGTTGATCGACCACAGGGCGCAGCCCGTCCCGCCCATCTGCGGATGGGCCCACGTGGACCAGAACCACGAAGACTCCGCTGGCGCGGCAAGTCTCCGCGAGCGCGGCTGCCCTGGCAACCACCGAGGCGGTGTCGTGAGGTGCCGCGGGCATCCCCACGATCCCCTTCTGAAGGTCGATGACGACCAGAGCGGTGTGCTCTGGGTCCAACTCAAGTTCCCGTTCTGGCATCGTGCCTCCTCCGGCCCAGCGCGTCCTTCTCTACCCTCAGCTCTCGGTTTCGGGCACCACCGTGGCGGTATTGAGGATACCGTGGCGCTCCGGAGCGAGCCGGGGAGCACCCACCCCTGGGGATGAGCACCAAGGCTAGGGCCGAGTACCGCAGGCGGCGGGCTATCTGAAAGCGTGCACCAACTGGCTCATGTCGCCGTGCGTGTGCCGGCCAGTCTTGCGAGCCGACGGGCCAGGCACAAGTAGGTGGAGTCGGTAGCGTGCCGGCGGCGCAGTCGAGCGGTGATGGAGGCTGCTTATGGCCACCTGCCTAGACGCCGAGGAGAGACGCCGGTACGACAGCGATGCCATCTTGACGCCGGTAGGCTTGAGTGCCCGTGGTAACTACCGCGGCATCAAGCAGTCGTTCCCCAAGTTGCTCTCTCAGCCAGTGGAGATGACGAACGTCTTCCGCGCGGACCGTCCTGGCCAGCTTTACCTCCAGAGCGACCACTCGCTTGTCAAAGCCTTCGATGATCAAGTCGATCTCGTGGCGACCATCCTTGGTGCGTAAGTGCTGAACTGTGGCCTCATTCGCCTGTGCATAGATCCTCACGCTCAGGGTGACCAAAGACTCGAACAGGGCTCCGAGCAGCGTTCCATCCCGGGGTACATCTGGGCCGGGCGCCTCGCCTCGCAATAGGGCATCGGCTCCGACGCCCAGCAAGTGGGCGGCCAACGCGGGATCGGCCAGGTGATGTTTCGGAGCTTGGGTCATTCTGTTCAGATGGCTCTGGCTGGTCGACCAACCTGGGACGGGGTCGAGCAGCCAAAGCGAAGACAGCACGTCCCGATAGGCGATGGTCGTTGGCTTTGAAGGCTTGTCCGCCTCGCCTGGCGTCGCGGCGTCGAGCAGGCGATTGTAGGTAGTGGTTGTGGAGGTCGCGGCTGCATAGGCGGTCAACCACGCTCGCAGCTCCAGCGGACGGCGAACTCGTAAACCCTGGTCAGGAAAGTCCCGCCTTACCACTTGGGTTACATAGCCCTCCAGCTGAACTCTTCGCGTGCGCTCTGGCAGGGGCCGGATTCCGGGGAAGCCCGAGGCCAGGATCTCCCGCACGTAGTCACGCAATCCGATGTGCGTCGATCCTGCAATCGCCGTGTCTTCGCCGGCCAGCAGTTGCCTAAGACTGACCGTGGGAACTTCCAAGCCGCGCTCAGCCAGGCTCATCGGACGCATTCGGAGTTGTACGATCCTCCCCGCCCCAGAGTGAGCCGGCACTTCAACTGGCTGCGCGCTCCCGGTTAAAAGGAACTCCCCTGGTCTCGCTCCGTCATCAACGCGGCGGCGCACGTGGTCCCAGGAGGGGGGATAGCGCTGCCATTCATCGATGAGGACGCTGCCTTCACCGACATCGAGCAGCGACAGGTCAGCGGCGAGCACCTCCAGTTGTCCGGGGTCATCCAGGCGGAATACCTTGGTTGCTCTCCGCGCCGCGGTCGCGGTCTTGCCGACGCCTCTAGCCTG
>JAKAWF010000510.1 GCA_021817025.1 bacterium | reverse complement strand
GCCGGGCGGCGCGGTCCGGGTGGCGGCTGGCCGTGACGGGCCTGGCTGCAATGGCCATCATCCCCTTGATCGCCGGGTGCAGCCTGGCCCCGAGCGGCACGATAGTGGTCAAGACGCATCCGAGCCCGCGGCCCTCGGCCTCGCAAGCCCCCCTCACAGTCAACTCGTTCGACGTCCAGGCCAGCAATGTCTTCGGAATCCTGGCAGGAGGGTCGGTGCAGGTCGCCTGCCGGGATGGCGGTCACCGGGTCGCGATCTCGGGATCGGTGCAACAGGCTTCGGTGATGATCGCTCTCAGCAACCTGCGCCCGGGGCAGAGACTCTCCGTCCCCCCGGGTGAGGGCAACTTCGCCGATCTGGTCACCATGACGGTCACCCAGCGCGGGTTGGCGCGCCCGCTCCGCTACATCGCCGGGAGCGAGGACGGCTCCTACCAGGGGGTGGGAACGCTGACCGTGGACAGGTCCGGCCAGGGCGGCACGGTCAGCGTCGAATTCGGACCACCGGTTGGCCAAAACCCGACCTCCCAGACGTCCGGCGATGTCACCACCACCGGCCTGAACGACGGCTCCCTGACTGGACGCTGGCAGTGCCCGTAGAGCAAGGGCGCCGCCGCCATCCGCCCCTGTTGAGCCCGGCTGCCGGGAGCGACACGGCCTCCGGGGCTGGCGACCGCGGACAGAGCGGGCAGCTGCATCTAACGCACGCAGGAGCAGGGCTCAGGCCCTTCGGAGCGGAATCAAGTTGAGAGCAGCCCCATCGTGGACTGGCTGCCGCGGGCCGACACCAGCATCCACACCAGCATCCCTCGGGCACGCACGAATAGGGCAGAGGAAGGGCTTCAGCGGGAGCGGGTCGCGGGAGCATGAGGCGTGGTGTCGCGGCTGGGACCAGCTGGGATGGAGATGGTCGGTTGTGACGGGGCCACGGGAGGCGAAGAGCGGCCTTCAAGGGGATGCAGCGTGGCCGGCGGCTGCTGCAACGCAGCGCCCGGGTGCCAGCTAAACTCTGGTGAGTTCGGCGCCGGGCGATGGATGAGTGCGGAAGGTGGTTCCCGGGCTCGGGCGCTACGACCACCAACTGTTGGGCCGGGTGGGCTTGGCCTGAGCAGAAGGTGATGCCGGCCGCGACCGCCACCGGGGCGGCAGGGACGACCGCATCCAGCGCTCATGGCAGAGGCGGCGGCACGTGATACCCGGGCTTGCCGGTCAGAACCTTGGAGCTGCGCTTCAAGATGAGCCAGGGGTCCTGGGTCACCAGGGTGAAGTGCTGGTAGACATACCGTTGCAGAGCGGGCGTCCAGACGATTCTGGTCGCGCTGGCCTGGGACAGCATCAGGTACTGGGCTCTGCGAAAGTAGGCGAACCACACGGCCGCGGCCGTGGCGACGCCGCTTGGGTCGGTGTGGCTCACAGAGGTGGTGGTACCAAAAGAGTCCACCACCTGTGGGCATCCTGGTGAGCCCGCGGTGAAGCGGTCGACCTCGATCGAGAACTCAGGGTCGTCAGTGAGCACGCACGCTCCGGCCGGCACGAGGGAGTCAACCCTGGCAATCTGAGCGGCCGTGCCTCCGAGCACGGGCAGGGAGGCGGGGACGGCCAGGGCGTGGATGGCGCTGGCGGCCAGCACGACGACCACCACGGCGACGGCGGGGAGGGGCCGCACCTGGGCCAGGCGTCCCGCCGTAAGGCCCAGCACGAGGGCGAGGAACGGGCCGAAGAAGGCCGGGTAGTGGTACCAGAACTCGGGCGGCCACATCAGTGCGGCCAGAACCACGACTGCGGATGTCAACGCGAACCGCTCCAGGTCGGTGGTGTGCATGCCGGCTGACGGGCGGTCCGCGGCCATCTGGCGCGACGCCACCGGGATGAAGCCGAAGGCGAACCCGACGCCGCCGACCAGGGCGGCGCACACAGCCCCGGTCAGCACCAGCAGGTGCGGGGTCTGCGGCGGTGCGCTGATTCCCGTCAGGAGTCCGGACAGAAACTCGAGCCGTACCAGGTGAGACGCCAGGCTGGGCCCACTGCGACCGAGCTGAGCCAGCACCACCTGGTTGAGAAAACTCCTGGGGGCGGCGATCAGGAATGGGCCGCAGACCACCAGGAAACCAGCTGCGGTGCCACTGGCAAAGGGGGTCAGACGCTGGCGCAGCCGGGGCATGAACAGGATCCCGAGGACCGCCACCGGGAGGATCGCCCACACTTTGACGGCGCCCGCAACGCCGAAGGCGAGCCCACCCAGGATCATCCTTGCCCGCGAGCTCGCGAACTGGTCGCCATCGAACAGGAGCACCGCCCCCAAGAGGCAGAAGAGGTCGAGGATGGGTTCCAACATCACCGTCAGGTCGGTGAGGATGCCGTCCGGGTAGAGTGCGAGGGCGAAGCACGCCACCAGGACCACGATCGGCGCCTGGCGCCGCAGCAGCAGGCCCAGGAGCAGCACGTTGGCTCCACCGACGAACGGCATCGCGAGCCGCGCCGCCACCAAGGCGTTCTCGGCGCCCACCAAATTCCCCACGGCGGCGAACGGTGTCAACAGCAAGGTCGCGCCAGGCGGAACGATCAGCACGAAGTCCCGGTACGGCAGGACCCCGTGGATCAGCCGGATGGCCGATCCGAGGAAGACCGCGTCGTCATAGTTCCAAGAAGCCGTGACGAAGCCCGACCGCACCAGGCCATCGAGTCGGACCGCGATCGCGGCCACGGTGGCTAGCCCCACAATCAATAGGAGCAGGGCTCTCCGCTCGCTGCCGCTGGCCACTCGGCCTCCGCTGGTGGAGTTCGCGGATGCAGTCAGCAGTCTCAGCCAGCCGGAGTTCCCCGCCAGCAGTCCGGCGTCTGGGGTGGCGTCAGCGCGAGGAGTTGACAAGCTGGGAGACTCCGCTCTCGAATAGAT
>JAKAWF010000509.1 GCA_021817025.1 bacterium | reverse complement strand
TCTGGGGCCGCGAACGCTAACGTGGCCCAGGGTCAGGTCCTCGTGCCCGTAGCGGGCGACGATCCGACAGGCGATGGCCACCTGTTCCCTGGCCTCGGCGGCCGTGGTCGGCGCACCCAGGGTGAGGGCTAGGCCGTCCGACTGGGTCATGGCCTGGCGGGCCGCCGCTCAGTGCGCGGGTAGCCGGGCCATGGGAAGGAGAAGACCATGGCCAGGTCCTCGGCGGACGATGCCGCGACAGTGTGCCACGCGCCGGCGGGGATGAATAGGGCATCGCCCGCCCCCACGGCCAGCCTCTCGTCTTCCAGGTGAAGGCTGCCGCTGCCGGACACCACATATGCCAGCTCGTCGGTCTCGTGCTTGAGGTCGTCCGTGCGCGAGCCGGCCCGGAATACCGAGTACCCCAAGGCGGAGTTGGTGCCGGGCACCGTCCGATCTTCGATCAGCACCCGGGACCAGCTATCACCGGCGAGGGGTATGGTGTCCACATCGCCCGAGCGGACCACGCGCGCCGCCGTCACAGCTGCCAGACCCCGTCCTTGACGATGTACTCGCCGGTGTCCAGGATCTCGATGGAGGCGTTGAGGCAGACGCCGTCAAGGTGCAACTTGCTGACGTTCTGGCCGCCCGGGTAGCAGTTCTGGTTGTCGCCGAGGGCGAAATGGACAGTCCCCTTGCGGCCCTTCTCCGACGGCGAGCCGAGCGGGGCAAAGTCGCTGGTGCCGAAGGCGAACTCCCCGACGACCCGGGTGCCCTCGACCTGCTCGATCACCGTGCGAAGCCGCTCGGCCTCCTCCTTGCCCTCAATGGCCTGCCACTGGCCACCTTCGACGTGCCAGGTGATGGGGTTGGTGACGTGGCCGGGGACCCCGATCCCCAGCATGTTGCCGTCGACCACGATTCGTCCAACGGTCTGGTCCTCGACGGCAGCGTAGGCGACCTCGCCCCAGAGGGGCACCGGGCCCATCATCGCGCCGCGGTCCTTGACCGGGACCACCTCCAGGGCTGGGCGGGACTCGATGCTCACCTCAACGTCCGTGCCGGCCGGCGAGGTGACCCGCACACGCCTCCGTCCCGTGAGGCGGGCGATCGCCGCTTTGGCGTTGGCCATGGTCCGCTCGATGTCGGCGACCGAGATGGGCCAGCGGCCGAAGCCCTCCTCGATCGAACCGATGCGGGCGTTCCGGTCGACGGCCTCGCGTACCGCCGACACGTGGGCGAAGCGGTTAGCCCACTCCAAGTTGGTGACGATGATGATGGAATCGGAATTCACCATGGCGGTGTGGAGGTTGCGGGGCGGGGCCATGGGGAAGAGGGTGTCCTGAAGCCCCCGGCGTACCTGGGTGTCGTTGTTGGCCACCACCGGCCATCCGCCACGCTCGGCCACCACGGTGGCCAGCATTTCGGCCTCCTCCTTGCGCCGGTTGTCGGTGATGATGGTGACGGTGTCACCCTCCTTCACCTCGAAACAGACGTCGACGATCAGCTCCGCCGACTGGCGCATGGCGCTCTCGCTACGTGGCTCTGGCTCGCGCTCCATCCTTAGCTCCTCCTCCCGGAAAGTCAGCTCTCCGCCCGAAGAACAGGCAGGATCTCGGCCGCGAATCGGCTCACCTGGGCAAACTGATCGAGGTCACCGAAGCGGCAGACGAAGTGCTCGACTCCGGCGGCCCGGAACCGCCGGAACCAGTCGGTGATGGTGGCGGGCGTGCCCACCGGGCCCCAGTTCGAGAGGTCGACCGTCTTGCTCAGCTCCGGGTAGTAACTGGAGATGTACTGGCCGAAGGCCTGGCGCGCCGAAGCCGCGGAGTCACCGATGTTCATGGTCACCTGGTAGGACACCGTGAAGTCGTCAAGGGTGCGCTCCATCTCGGCGGCCGTCGCCCGCAGGGCTTCGACCTGTTCCTCCACCTCTTCCGGATGCTGGGCCCGGCAGCACGTCATCCACCCATCGCCGTGCCGGATGATCCGCTCACAGGCACGCTTCATCCGGCGCTCTGCCACGCTGGGCTCCAGCTGGCCCGTGAGGCGGATGTTGGAGACGATCCACATAGGTGGAGGGGACTGGAGCGGGGTGAGAGGGGCCATCTCGGTGCCCGAGTAAAAGGAGATGTCCTTGTAGTTGTAGTACTTGCCAGCCAGGTCGACCTTCCCGGTCGTCCAGAGCTGCCGGAGGACGGAGAGCCCCTCGTCGAAGATGGCAGCCCGGTCCTGAAAGTCGAGGCCCAGGGCCTCGAACTCCCGCTTGACCCCCTCCTCGGGGTTGCCCATGCAGGCACCGAGGATCGACCGACCTTGGGAGAGGCGGTCCATCGTCGCCCACTCCAGTGCCAGGTAGAGGGGGTTGCGGGTGGAAGACACCAGGCAGGCGGTGCCGAGCTTGACCCGGGAGGTTCGCTGCGAGAGCGCGGACATGAGGGCCAAGGGTTCGAATCGGGGCTTGGAGAAAAGGCTATCTCCCACCCAGATTGAGTCGAAGCCTAGGTCCTCCGCTAGGCTTCCGAGGTTGAGCAGGTCGGATAGGCCGTACCCAGAGGCTATCAGGGGCTCGCGGTTGTTCAGGTTGACGCCAAACTGCAAAGAGGAGCCCTCATCGGTAACCGGCGCTGCCGCACGTCTGCTCTAGCCCACGGCGCCAGCCGCCCGGGCTCGATCGTGGGGTAAATAGAAGCACAGCCGTCCACCGAGTGTCAACTGCCGACTGTGAGCCTATCGCAGGTGCCAGCGGTCATCGGCCACCGGGGCAATCCCTTGACTTCTTGGACCTGGCCGCGGGCTCGGTGCACCTGGCCCTGGTCCTCGGCGACCCCCGGGCCGACCAGCCCGTTCTGGTCCGGGTCCACAGCGAGTGCCTCACCGGGGAGGTCTTCGGCTCACTGCGCTGCGACTGCCGCGAGC
>JAKAWF010000508.1 GCA_021817025.1 bacterium | reverse complement strand
CAGATCCGCTTCTGCCTGGCCAGCCATGGCAGCTCAAGCCATGTGATCGCCGGGACCGCGATCGCCTCTGGCGCACGCACAGCCTACTCGGCCGCCCCCCTCGGACGCTCTCGCTCGGCCGACCACCAGTGGAGCCCACGAGTGTCCCGCGAGACCGTGGTCAGCGGATGTCCCAGCGAGCGTCGGTTGAACAGTTCGTCTTCCTCGGCCTCACTCCAGGCTACGCCGCTGAATTGCACCCGAAGTGCGTCAGGGCCGCGGCCGGGGACCAAACTGGCCGCTACCCGCTCATGGTTCGTGATCTCAATCTGCGCATCGGTGGCGACCTCGTCCAGGAGCGCCAGCATCTTGGCCTTCACCTCGGTGGCGCCCAAGGTCCTCCCCATATGGTCCCGCTAGTGGTCATTGTTCACGGCGAGCAAGCTCTCCACCCATCACCCTTGTCAGGGCCAAATTGACACCGGCTGGTTAGCGCAATTGGGCATCCGACCCGAGAGGTTCCCTTCTGGGATAAGCTGGCGGCCGGCGATCCCGTCGAATGGGACACCCGTGCCCGCTGGAGTGCGGGGCAGTCCTTCACCACGCGACGGGTTCATAGCCAGCACGTCCCCTGCCGTCCGCACCGATGGGAGTTCCCCTGCGCCGAGAGCCGCGGTCATGATCAGCGTGGAGAGTCTCCTCAACGTCTAGTTCGGTGAGGAACTCCCTCTACACCGTCGTTGATCGAGGTGGATGTGGAGGATCTGCTCCTGTTCGGCGAGGGGCCAAGGACGTACGCGTCACCCCGGCGCCCGTAAATCGACTGGGCGCGGGGCCCCTTGGGCGGCGGCGAGCGGGCGTAGTGAGCCCGGTCGGCGTTGTCGGAGTGGAGCACCATACTGAGGGTGTGAGCCCACTCGGCGTCGGTCAGCAAGGGCAGCGGCCGATCCCGAGTCCGTTGGCACTCCCCGAACCACACCCGCTCCGGCGCCATTGGCCGGCGCCACTGCAGGGGCGGGTCGCGCCAGGCCCGGTCCCTGGCAAGGTCAAGCGGGCCATCGAGAAGCCCTGGGGGTCCAGGCCTCAGGCCTGGACCCCCGTCGGTCGCGTGGTCCGCCGACGCCGCAGGCCAGCGCGGCTGAAGGGTTCTCTAAGCCCCGGCCGCCAGAGAGTTGATCAGGTTGGCAACCACAGGAGTCCCGAGCCCGGTCGGCAGGTTGTAGCCTGGTGTCTCGGCGGGGAAGCCAGGTCCGTCGAAGGCGTTGGTCTGGTTTGGGCCGTAGATGTTGTTGAAGTCCTTGGCATAAGCCCTGGCGTTGTGGTAGAGCTGGTACAGGAGAGGATTGAGCTCACCCAAAGAGTGTCCAGCGGCCTGGTCAGCGGAGGCAGTGATCGCGGCCCAGGATGGAGAACCCTCGCTGGTACCACCAAAGAAGTAGAAGCCGTTGTTGCTCCCGCCCAAGAAGCCCAGGTAGATCATGGTGGCGGTGTACACCGAGGCGTTGAATGCGACATCAGAAGTGGTGCGGTGGCTGAATGTTTGTCCGTCCCCGGTCTGGTACTTGGGCTCAGAGAAGATGATGCTGGGGGCACCACCGGTCGCCCCGAAGGCACCGTAGTCACATCCGAACGGACACAAACTGGGGATCGAGTCGTTCCAGGTGGTCTCCGACTTGTACGTGCCGTGGTTGCTCAGGAACAGATCTGTACCGCCGACCGATGTCACCAAAGGGTCGGAGGCCGGGAACAGCGCTGTCGGTTGGCTGGTGCCCTCCGTCGCTCCGGTGTCGCCCGCCGACGCGAAGACGCTCATCCCCTGGCTGATCGCCTGCTGGTAGATCGCCTCTGCCTGGCTCAGCTGATCGCTGTTGCCGTTGAACTCGTCCTCCGGGGCTCCGAAGCTCATGCTCATCACCTGCCCCAGATGGTTGCTCACGGCGAATTGCTCGGCGTTGTTCAGAGCGTCACCGGAGTTGTTCGGGGCCACCACGAGATCGATGGTGGCTTGGGGAGCCAGCCCGTGTGACTGCTCCACATCAAGGCTGGTCTCCTCTGCCCAGCTGGTCTCGTTGTGGTTCTGCAGTGGGTTGTAGACCGGAGAGCCGGACGGATAGTAGATGTTCAGGTTTGCCGGCGGCAGATTGAACTCCTGATCGTAGGTGGCGAGATCCTGCCGGATGGTGGGGCTACCGTAGGCGTCGATGATCACGATGGTCTCGCCCGCCCCCGTGGCGGAGCTTGGGAAGTCGTACCCGGTGCGCAGATCCTGAGGGCTGTAGCAAGCAAGCCCAAATTTGGCGACGCACTGGCTGGGAGTGTAGGGGAAGCCTCCAGGAGTGGCGCCCTGAGAGGTAATAGCCAGCCGAGCGATGGGGCTGACCTGATAGTAGACAGAGGAACTGCCCGTGCTGGCAAGGGCACTTGTCGACGTGAGGGCCAGAAGGCCCGCGGTGCCGGCGACGGCGAGCGCGACAACTCCGGTCACCCCCCGGCGCCTGACTGACGAGGCCAGGTACATAGATGCTCCTCCCTGCGAACTGACGGCTGTCCCCGACCCCGAGTGGGCAGAATACGGCTTCACTCACTTCGAGCGCAACCGGACTGAGACCAGGTCCGTGCCCTCGTGCGCTGTGCCCCAATCCGAGCGGCCGACTGCATCTCTGGGGCTGAGCAGAATGCACCATCAGTTTCTGGCAGGGGCCGGCAGCCGGCGCCGAGGGCACCCTCGAGATCGGCGTCGGCGGTGACTCTAGCCCGCGTGCACCGCCCGGGCTAGAGCCCCGTCAGGTCCGCGTCGGAGAGCGAGGGTGCCGCAGTGTTCCGAACCGCGCGCGCAGCCCCAGATGCGGAACCCCGAGAGCGTCGAGCACCAACATGGTCGCCCGTCGCTCGCTCAGTTGGTCGGCTGGCCGTGTGACTG
>JAKAWF010000507.1 GCA_021817025.1 bacterium | reverse complement strand
CGAAGGCCACGTCGGGCACGCCACGCATCGGGGGAGAGAAGGGATCAGAAATACCCGCGCTCGACTGGTAGCCAGGCTCTGAGAACTGGCTGCTGTACCCACCGCCACTGCCACTCCAGGCAGTCTCGCTCGAGTAGGCGCACGTGCTTGATGAACAGCTGAGGTTCAAGGTGGTCCCCCCCACGCCGACCACCTGCGGCGAGGAGGCGGGATAGTTGACCGTGAGGGTCTTGGGATGTGTCCCGTCGTAAGCTCCGCTGTCCCCCGCCGAGGCGAAGACGACGGCCCCCCCGTTGGTCAGATTGGTGAGAGCACTCTGGTAGCTAGTGAGCATGCTGGCGGAGTAATCGGCCTCCGGCGCCCCCCAGCTCAGAGAGACCGCGGTCGGCTTGAGCTGATTAGCGGCGTACTGCAGCCCTCCCAACAGATCGGAGAAGCTGCTGGTCGGGGTCACCACCAGATCGATGGTGGCGAGAGGCGCATTGGCATGGGCCCACTCCACATCCAGCGCTGTCTCCAGCGCCCAGTTGGTATTGCTCGAGGTGGGTGTCCCGCCCGGGTAGTAGATGTTGAGTGCCCCGGCGCCAGAGGCGGGGGGAGCCGCGATCTTGAACCTGGAGTCGAAGGCGGCGAGATCGGTGGACAGGCTGGGATCGCCGTAGGCGTCCACGATGACGATCGTCTGGCCCGCGCCACCCACATCCGTGCCGTAGGCGTAACCCTGCTGGATGTCGAGGGGGGTGTAGACGACCGAGGCGGTCTGGGGTCCCCCGTGTCCCGGCTTACCCGGCTGGGTCCGGCCTCGGGGTGCCGACACCTGGGAGTAGATGATCGGCGCGTGCGCCCTCCCGCGGCTCGCCTGGCTGGGCGCGGCGGCGACCGGCACGGCGACCCAGCCCATGGTGAGCACGGTGCCGAGCACAACCAGAACCCCAACACGCCAGCTCCGGGCGGACAGCCCCGTCACACAGTCCCCGTCAAGCTTACCGCAGCTCCCCGGCGGCAGCATCCCGAGCGCGCTGTCAGCAGATCACGGCATGCCCTCGGACCCCGCCCTGGGGCACCGGGGCGCGGCCTAACAGGCATAGTCGTAGTCAACGCTGCTGGCCACGTACTGGACCAGCTCCGGCCGATATCCAGCGAATCCAGCGGTTGAGTTGCCGCAGATAGTGTTGGCGTTGCTCTCGGACGAGGCCCCGGCCTGCCAGATGGGATAGGACGTGTACGGGGATACGGTCGGGTGCCAGCTGCCGCGCTGGCCCGTTATCTGGGTCCACTGATAGGGAGTCGAGTAGAACCCGATCGCGATCGGGTTCGTGGAAGAGAACGTGGCGAAGAAAGCGACCGCCCCCGAGATCGTGTACTGGTTGAGCGAGGTGTTGGAAGACCAGGAATTGGAGGTCTCAATGTCCAGCCACCAAGAACTGGAGGTGACGGCTGGGGAAAGGTCGGTCGCATACGTGTAGGCCGCCTCAGCCGCGTTGTAACCATAGTTGTAGGCGATGCAAGCCTTGTCCTTGTGGGAACAGGTCCCCGAAGTGTTGTATGGACCGGTGAGCCCTTCGCGGGCTGTCGACCCCACCGGGGCGTTGAGATTCATGTAGAGCGCTGCTCCCGGGTTGGAACCTCCATTAAGCCCGGATGCCCAGGCGAACTCCTGACTGAGGCAGCTGTTTTGGGTGAAGGCCCGCCCCCCGGTCACCCCGACGATGCCGAATGAGTCTGTTGGAAACGGCCCCCCGCAGTTCGGGTAGGAGATGTCGTTGCCGGTAGTGCCTGAGCTGTAGTTGACCGCCGCCAGCACCACTCCCTGAAGTGCCAGCGCGAGCCCCGCGGCCACGGTCGTGGCCACAGCCAGCTGCGTCAGATAGCGCTTTGGTCGCATTCGGCAACCTCCCATAAGTAGTGATCTCGGCGGACTGTACCACGCCACCCGCGAGCTCGACAAGGCCAGGGCAAGGTGGGGACCACTGCAAAGTCAGGACGTAGCGTGACCCACCCGGCCGCGTCGAGAGCGGTTCAGCGGGCATAGCGCCGATGGCGCGCTCTGGGAGACGAGGATCCGAACGCGGGCCCACAAAGGGGGGAGACGCCCAATGGGTCCGCACCCCGCTCCCCCCGTGTGGGTTGCAGGAGAAAAGGCTGGTGAGCCGTTGCCGGAGGTATTTCAGACGCCGATCTGGGCAGGCGCTGGCGCGCCCCCGGTCGGCCTGAACAGGAGTGGGAGAGCGAACGGGCAGTCACTTGTCCGCAGGTTGGTTGGGGCCGATGTGAGAGCGAACAACACTCGCCGACTCGCCGCGGGAACCCGGCACCCGAAGGAAGTGGACGAAGGGTTCCGGCCAGGATCCCTCGCACAACTCTGCCGTGGATACCGCGGATCGTGAGCTTCGGTAGAAGCTCAGCGCGAAGGCGACAAACGGCGCCAGAACCATCCAGACCAGCTCGTCGCCTGCCACCTCCCGGATATAGCGGGTGGCAAGGCCCCACTGACGACCTCGGAGTTGCGGATCCCGAGGGCACCGCGACGCCATAGCTCCGATTGTTCCGTCATCTCCGCCAACCGCCTCCCGAAAGCGGCCGCGTACCGAAAGCGGGTGGCCGTTGATGAGCGCGATGCCAACGTTCGTGTCGAGCAGGTACTGTACTCAGAGAGCGTCGCGCACCGGCGTCATCGGCTGGCGGCGCCCCTCGACCATGAGCGGCTCAGGCGCAGCCGCGTCCATCGCGCCAAACCACTCGACGGCGCTGGCCATGACCGGAAGGAGCAGGACTCGTCGCCCCACCCGCCGAATCTCTACGCGGTCCCCATCGAACCGATACTCCTGAGGCAGCCGTACCGCCTGGCTGCGTCCGTTCCAGAACAATTTGGCGACAGTGACCTTGGCCATGGCGGGTCTCCTTCGGG
>JAKAWF010000506.1 GCA_021817025.1 bacterium | reverse complement strand
TGCAGGATCTGACGCTGCAGGTGCTCGACACCGATGACCGCTGGCGCACCCACTGAAGCCGGGGGGGCCGGCAGACGGCACCCTCTCAACCTGCCGCGAAAGTGCGAAAGTCCACATATGGCCACACTCTCAAACTCCGGCTCGAAGCCACATCTCCCCGCCCTGGCGCTGCTTTCGGAGCGCGACTGCCATCCCCACGAGATCTCAAGGGCCATCAAGGCCCGACACCAGGACGAGCCCCTCAGTCGGGGCGGGAGATCCCCGTACCACGCCGTGGAGCGTCTTGCCGAAGCAGGCTGATCGAGACAGTTGAGGTCGGCCGTGACGGCCGGCGCCCCGAGCGCACCGTGCACCGGATGACCGCGGAGGGCCGGGAGGAGCTCCGGTGCGCGCTCTCGAGCCTGCTCAGCGATCCCCGTCTCGGATCCGCCGCGTTCGCCGCCGGCGTGGCGCGGCTCGGGCACCTCTCCGAGGCGGAGGTGGTGCCGACGCTGGAGCTGAGGATCTCGGGCCTGGAGTGGCTGATCGCGCGCCACCGGGCCGCGGTGCGGAGTCTCCGAGAGCGCACCCGGCTGCCCCGGCTGTTCCTGCTCAAGCAGGAGTACCTGATCGGGCAGCTGCAGACCGAGACCGCCTGGGTCGCGGCCACCATCGAAGCCGTCCGCCGGGGCGACCAGGCCGTGGACCAGCAGTGGCTGGGGCAGGCGGTCGGCGAACACCCCAACTTCAGCGGAGTCCCGCCCGAGCCGATCCCGCTTGCCCTGCGCGACTGGAGCCAGCCGGCTGGCGGCCCGGAGCCGCTGCGGAGGCGGTCCAAACCCCGAGTCAGCCGCCCTGGAAGCCACTCCGGCCAGGAGGAGTCGCACGCCTGAACCCGAGCGCGTCATCGTCACCAAGGACCTCCGCCGCTCCTTCAAGAGCCGTCACGGCGCCGCCGAAGCGGTCGCAGGCATGGGCCTGGAGGTCAGGAGCGGCGAGATCTTCGGCTTCCTCGGTCCCAATGGGGCGGGCGAGAACACCACACTGCGGATGCTGGCCACCCTGCTTCCGCCGAGCTCGGGGGAGGCCACGGGGGCCGGGCACAACCTGCGGCGGCACCCCGACCTGGTGCGGGAGACCTGGGTTCCGCAGCCCCGTGGAGGCCGAGAGGCATGAAGACCGCAAGAGATCGGGTTTCGTCGGGCAGGGCGACGTGAGAGTCGCCTGAAGTGAACTGAGGGGAGTGGGACTGGCTCTTTCGGCAGAGTTGCGGTATACCCTCGGGAACGGACCACCTCAAGGCTGCCAACAAAGGGTTCCACGAGCCGCTGAGAATCCCCATGCCTCGGCCCACGGGCCCGCCACCACTCGGGAACAACGGAACGGACTGCGACGAGGATCAGTGCAGGATCCTGAACGCGAGTCGGAGCAGTTCACGCGGGCCTTGGGTCCAACAAAGGGCCGTAAGGGATATTCATCTCAGGACTGCCTGGACTATCTCGACTGGCTGCGCTGGCCGCAGGGGTTCGTGTGCCCTCGGTGCCAGAATCCCGGCGGCTGGCGTCGGGCCGACGGGAGCTACAAGTGCGCCAGCTGCAAGAAGGAGACGGCCGTGACGGCCGGCACGCTCTTCGATCGGCGTCGGACGCCGCTGACCGTGTGGTTCGCGGCCTGCTGGATGTTCGCGTCGCAGAAGGACGGCATCTCCGCACAGAGCCTCCAGCGCGGGTTCGAGATCGGCTCGTACCCGACCGCCTGGGCGATGCTCCATCGCCTGCGCTCCGTGCTCGTGCACCCCGGGCGTGACCGGCTCTCCGGCACCGTCGAAGTCGACGAGACCTACTTCGGTGGCGAGGAGCCAGGGCTCCGTGGCGGCCGCCAGAAGGGCAAGAAGGTCCTGGTCGGCGTCGCTGTCGAGCTTCGAGAGCCTCGCGAGTTCGGCCGGTGCCGTCTGAGCGTGCTCACCGACGCCTCAGCGGTCTCTCTCGAGCGGTTCGTTACCGAGAACATCGAGGAGGGATCCACTCTCGTCACCGACGCGTGGCCGAGCTACCCGCCAGCCGTCCGAGACCGCTACGTCCACAAGCCGATCAACGTCAAGCGGAGCGGGCAACCCGCGCACGTCGTGCTCCCCGGCGTGCACCGGGTCGCCTCGCTCGCCAAGCGCTGGGTGGCCGGGACCCACCAAGGACGCTTCGACGAGGCGCATCTCCAGAGCTACCTCGACGAGTTCACCTTCCGGTTCAATCGCCGGCGATCGAGGAGCCGAGGGCTCGTATTCTACCGCGTGCTCGAACTCGCCGTGGGCCACGATCCGGTGCGCTTCCGACAGCTCGTCGCCAACTCGCGCTCGAAGAAGGTGCCACCAGCGCCACCCGAGCGACGGGGGCATCCACCGAGCCTCGACCGGCCCCGTGCTGACCGGCCGTGGCGAGCAGCCAACTGACCAGGGTCAGAGCATTGGACATGGAGGTTGCGGCAATGGTGCACGGCCGCTTGCGAACCGGCCCTTGAGACCGTCGGTCTGAACTCATCAACCCTGATTGGGTGCCCATTCGCCAGTCGGACATGCACCATTAATTTTTCCTCAGTGTCGAACTCGCGTGTCCAATGCTCTGAGGGTGAGTGGGCTCAGATGAATATCCCTTAGGGCCGTTTATGCGACGCTGCCTGGGGCAGTCCAGAAGAGGCTTGGCCACATGCACAACCCGTGCCCACAATCAGCGTCTCAGCGCATCCCAGATCTACCGATTCTGAGCGGCGGCGGTCATCGCCCCGGGCGCTGGAGGTGGCGGTAAATGGGGCTCTTGTGCTGTTTCCGTGGGTCGATGGTGATCTCAAAGTGAGTGCAGAGAGACCCTTGGCGGGAACCTGAGGGCAGGCATCGGGTGCGGGAATCCACGCGGCCAACGGGCGGAGGCGAGACGTT
>JAKAWF010000505.1 GCA_021817025.1 bacterium | reverse complement strand
TCATTGCCACCGGTCACCGGAGCGCGAATGAGGCGGTGCCGGGTCTCGGTCCCTTCGACGGACCGGGCCACTCGCCGATGTCGCCAAGGGAGGCGGTGGAGCTGAGGTCCGCCGTGCGGCGCCTCCTCGAGCGGCCCGGCCCTGTGGTCATTGGTGCGGCTCCGGGTGCCAGCTGCCTCGGCCCTGCCTACGAGCTGGCCTTCGAGCTCGACCACCTTCTGCGCCGACGACGACTCCGCCATCTGGTCCCGCTCAGCTTCGTCACCCCCGAACCCTTCGTCGGCCACATGGGCATGGGCGGGGCAGGACGGATCCGCCAGCTTCTCGAGGGAGCCTTCGAGGAGCGCGACATCCCCTACCAGACCTCGGCCGCCATCACCAAGATTTCAGACGGAGCGGTGGAAGTGCAGGGAAGCGCCCCGCTGCCATCGGTGCTGTCCATCGTCATCCCCCCGCTGTCCGGGGTTCCGGTTGTCTCCGATACTCCCGGCCTGGCCAATGCCAAGGGCTTCGTCCCGGTCGACGCCCACTTCCGGCGTGAGGGCTTAGACGGGGTCTACGCCGTGGGGGTGGCCGTGGCCCTGCCGCCGGCGGACGAGACCCCGGTGCCGGTGAACTTCCCCAAGACTGGGCATATGACGGAACAGATGGCAGTGGTCGTGGCTCGGGACATCGCGGCCCGCCTACGGGGCAGTGAGGCTTGCGGGGCCTCCCTTTCGGCGCGGTGTGTGATGGACATGGGTGACCGGGGCATCTACATGGCGGTCGACCCGGTTCGTCCACCACGTGACCGGATCCCGAAGGTCTCGGAGGGGCGCAGATGGCGGGTCGTCAAACTTGGGTTTGAACGAGCATACCTCTGGAGTGCCCGCCACGGCCGGCGTCTTCCGACCTCCCTAGGGTGGTAGAAACCCCCAAGCCCAGGAAGGCCATCCGCCGACCCGTCTCTCAAGCTGGGGGCTGTTCCGCCCTCAGTAGAAGCGAGGCGGCGGCCTCGGCTCGACCACTAGGCCCCGCGGTCGTGCTGGCAGCCGCAGGGCCGAACCGATCGGTCTCACCACCACCTGGCATCTGGTGCGGGTGGCCTGCGTCCGCGATCCGGTGGGTGTGACAGTGCTAGACTGCTCAATCGATGAATGGATTAAGCAAGGATCAACTCTACGAGGAATTGGCAAGAGTTGGGCAGGCGCTGGGTAACGGGCACCGGCTGGAGATCATCGACCTCCTATGCCAGGGTGAGCGCAACGTCGACGAGCTGGCGGCGGAGGCGCGCCTGAGCCTGGCCAACGCCTCGCAACACCTCCAGATCCTCCACCGGGCTCACCTGGTGCAAAGGCGTCGGGAGGGGGTTCAGGTAAGGTACGCGCTCGCTGACCCAGGGGTGGCAAGGCTTTGGATGGGGCTCCGAGACTCGGCGGCGGAGCGGATACCCGAAGTGGCACGGGTGGCTGACGGAGCCCTGGGACCATCAGGGGAGTCGGATCTGATCGAGCAGGCCGAGGTGGAGCGGGGACTCGCCGCCAACCAGGTCGTCCTGCTGGACGTCCGCCCAAGGCTCGAATATGCGGCTGGGCACATTGCCGGCTCGATCTCACTCCCTCTGGAGGAGTTGGAGTCGCGTCTTGCCGACTTGCCTCGAGAGCGCGAGATCGTCGCCTACTGCCGCGGACCTTTCTGCACCTTCGCCAGCGAGGCTCTCCAGCGTCTCCGCGCGGCCGGTTTCAGGGCCCGACGGATGGAGGCCGGCTACCCGGAGTGGAATCTCTCTGGGCGGCCGGTGCAGGCCGGAGCGGCTTGATTGGGCCAGTGAGTCCAGCCAGGCTCCCTGCGGGCAGTCAGGTCGGGATGAACATCCCGGCTCGGCGGGGGTGGACCCTCGGGTGAGCGCGGCCGGAGGCGAGACGGTGCACCCCGTGCTCGGGCTCCGCCAGAACTGGTTCCAGTTCTCTGTCCTGGCGCTCTTGACCCTTCTGGTTGGAGCGACGATTGGGGTTGAGAGGGTCGCGCTTCCACCCCTTGCGGAGCACGCCTTCGGGGTCACCTCGGTGCTGTACACCGTGTCCTTCATCTCGGCCTTCGGGGTGGTGAAGGCGACCATGAACCTGGTGGCGGGGCACCTGTCGGACCGCCGGGGGCGCCGGATTCTCCTGCTGGCCGGCTGGGCCTTCGCCGTCCCCTACGCGGTGCTGATCATATTCGCCCAGAACTGGGTCTGGGTGTTGGTGGCCAATCTCTTCCTGGGGGTCAACCAGGCGCTCACCTGGACCATGTCCGTGACGTCGATGATCGACCTCGTCGGCCCCGTCCATCGCGGAGTTGCTGTGGGCATCAACGAGGCGACGGGGTATGTGGGCGTGGGGGTCGGCGGCTTCCTGGCTGGGCTTCTGGTGACGTCCTTCGGCCTGCGCCCCGCCCCATATCTCCTGGCCCTGGGCGTCATCGCACTCGGAGCTGTGCTTACCGTCTGGCCAACCCGGGAAACCATCCACTTTGCCCGGGCCGAAGGAAGCTCGTCCACCGGAGGTGGTCCTCCGGCGCCCCCTGGGCTTGGCGGCTCCGAGGTGCGCCCGGCCCCGGGACTGCGGCGTTTGGCTGCCTACATGAGCTGGCGGGACCGCAGCATGCTCGCCGTCTGCTGGGGCGGGTTCCTCAACAAGTTTGCGGACAGCCTCGTGATCGGATTCTTCCCCCTGTACTTCCTGGATCGGGGCCTCAGCTTGCTTCAGGTAGGCCTGCTGGTAGGGGTCTATGCCTGGGTGTGGGGTGTGGGTCAGGTAGCGACCGGGGCTCTCGCGGACAAGATCGGCCGGCGCCTGCCCATCGCCACCGGTATCTTCAGCGTCGGGGTAGGGGTGGTATTGGCACAAGTCACGTCTGGCCTGGCGGCGTGGCTCGCGGACGCAGCAGTCATGGGGCTC
>JAKAWF010000504.1:470-2920 GCA_021817025.1 bacterium | reverse complement strand
GGCCAGGCCGATGACCACCTTGGCCAGCTGAGAGACCGCCCCGCTGGCACCCAGGGCGACCGCCAGCGCGATCAGCACAAAGGCCGCCGCGTCGTTGACGGTGCCCGCCGCAAGCGTGATCTGCCCGAAGTCGCGCCGGGTGGCTCCGAGGTGGCCGACGATCTCCGAGATCACCGGCAGCGACGAAGCGCCCAGAGCCACCCCGACCAGCAGCGCAAAGGACCAGACGTTGCCCGCCGGGCCTCGCGCCGTGCTCGGCAAGAGGAGGCCAACCGCCACTCCGGCGCCGACCGGGAGAAGAAGGCTGCCCGCGGAGACCCAGATGGCCGGGCGGCCGAGGCGCCGCAACAGCGTGACGTCGGTCTCGAAGCCCGCGGATAGCAGCAGGATCGCCAGGCTCAGCGTGCTCACGGCAAAGAGCAGGGACGACTGCACCAGCTTCCCCTGAGGCAGGAACCAGGCGAACCCGGCGGGCCACAGCTCTCCCAGCACGGTCGGGCCCAGGATCACCCCGGCCAGCAGCTGGCCTACCACAGGCGGCTGGCCCCACCGACTGGCCAGCCTCCCGAGCACCAGGGCCAGGGTGAGCAGGGCCGCCATCTGCACCCAGAAGACTGCCTGCTCGTGGGCGGTCACCGGGGCCAGCCGCAGCGGGGGGCCAAACAGCACCGCGGTCGCTCCGATGGCCAGGTCCATCCACCTCCAGCAGGTCTCGGGCCGCAGCTCCCAGCATATCGGCCAAGTCGTGGGACGCCCGGCGGCCCAGATCCGGGAGGGGGGCGGTCACCAGAGGTGGAAGTCGCGGTCGGCAGGTCAGGGTCCGGACAAGGGGGCGGCCATAATGCCGCCATGGCACTTCGGCGGAAAGTCGCCCGCCACCCGCGGGCCGCGGCCGGAATCCCGGCGTTGGCGGTCGTCGGCGTCGGGCTGTGGCTGTGGGTGAGCGCCAACCTCCTTCCCTATCCGTCGGGGGCCATCCCCGCGCCTACGTTCCCCTTCTCTTTCTGCTCGCAACCGCTCTGGCTGCGGACCCAGTTCCACGAGACCGAGCGACTGGGGGACTGCCTGGGGCAGCTGTTCTGGCCGCCGCCCACCATCCGGGTGGCGCCCGGCGAGGTCTTCGCCATCGGGTGCCTGCCCCCCGACCACTGCGCCGGCATGCAGGGGCTCTCATCCTCAGCCGGGACCGTCGTGGCGGCCCGGGGCTGGCAGCGAGGAGCTTTCTACTTCCAGGCCGCGCGCCCTGGTGAGGCCATCATTTGGGCTCAGTTCGTCGGCCCCCTCAGCTGCTCTCCGCCCTCCGGCGGCGGGCCCCAACCGGATCGCTGCGCCGCGGTCGCTGTGGAGGTGGTGGGCTCCGCGTGAGAGGTATCAGGGGAAGCTGGGCCCGGCGGTGGATCGGAAGGGGCGCGCGCGACCCAGGCGACCTCTCCAAGTTGGCGGAGAACCCGAAGGTCGAGATGTCCTCAAAAGTCGAGGCAGGCGCGACTCCACGGCCACCGATCGTCCCCCTGTTGTACCGGTACGCCGCGGAGTACCGTGCGCAAGGCCTGCTTCTTTTCGGGATGGCGGGGGTGTCCGCCACCGCGCTCTGGCTCTTTGTCGCGCACCAGGCGTACTACTGGTCGGGAGTGATTCTGGGGGTCGCCCTGTTCTCAGCCGTGTACCTGGGCCTCGACCACCACCGGTACCACTGGCCCAGCGCCATCGCGGATCGGGCTCCGGAGGCACCCGCCGAGGTGAGGGTCGCACGAAGCCCGCAGCTGGTGCGGTCCGCGCTCCTCGTGGTCGGTATATACGGGGTGGTGACCTTTGGACTGGCGATCGCCGCGACCCACCTGTGGGCGATTGGGCAGGAGGTCGGCCTTCTTCCCGGCACCATGGTGGCCCAGGGCGCCACCTGCCTGTATCGGGCTGAACGGCTGGGAGCGTGGGAGCGCGACCACAAGGCGGTCCTGCTCACCTCGGGCTGGCGGCTCAGGCCGGGCTCGCGGCGCGCACTGCTGCGCCGATCAGCCGCCGCAGTGTCGGGACCCTCGACCCGCTGACCCGATCCGGGAGGGAGGTGGCCTTTCAGGGAGAGCCGGCCCGGGGCCGCGTCCCGCCGACGGCCGGGGAGAGCGTCTCCACGACCGCGCCACGGCCGGGCTGCAGGCGGTCGCCCTACGGCGCTACCTCCCGCAGCCGTCCTGACCGCACGTCGTAGACGGACCCGCGCACCTGGTCGCGGTGGGGGATGAAGGGGCTCTGGAGGATCCGGCGGACGGACTGGCGCACGTCCTGCTCCAGGTCGCGGAACGCCTCCAGCGCAAACGGCGGCCGGAGTCCCGTCTCGTCCTCGATCTCGCGTTTCAGGTCGTCATCGCGGAAGGTCAGCATCCCACAACCGGTGTGGTGCATCACCAGGACCTCTTTCGTCCCCAGCAGCCGCTGGGAGATCACCAAGGAGC
>JAKAWF010000504.1:0-460 GCA_021817025.1 bacterium | reverse complement strand
GACGTCGTCGGTGACGGCCCCGCCGGCGTTGCGGATCACGTGGGCATCGCCAGGCGCCAGCCCCAGAACCCGGGGGACGTCGATCCGGGCGTCCATGCAGGCCACCACAGCCACAGGGAGGCGCGGAGGGGCACCGAGGTCCGGCAACTGGAACGACTGGGCGTAGGTGGTGTTGTTCCGGATCAGCTGATCAATGGCCGCCATGCCAACCTCCTTCCTTCACGCCAGCGGGCCTGACCGGTACCGTGTCCACCTCGACTCCCGAAAGAGGCGCCGGCGGGGAGCCCCTCTCGCCGGCCTGGGCGCCGGACTTGGACTACAGGCCGCGCAGCGGGCCTGTTTCATCTCCACATTGTGGCCGGAAGCTGGGGCGGGCGGGATCGCTGGAGGGCGCTTTCGGCCCCACCCACCCGGGGTGGGATAATCGCCCGCTGGTGATCTCCCGCTGCCCCGACCCACC
>JAKAWF010000503.1 GCA_021817025.1 bacterium | reverse complement strand
CGCCGCATATCGGTTACACTCGCGCGCCAACCATTGACTCCATAGGTAACCGTTCCTTCAGCGACGGTGATGATCGTGAGCAGGCAGCCGGCGGATGTGGAGAAGCCGATGGTGCGGACACTTCGTCCCGACCTGCTGGCCGGATCTGGTCTGATCGTGAGTGCGTCAGGGTCACGGAGCGCCTCCTCTGCCCAAGCCGGTTCAATGCCATGACGGTCTCGCATGTGATTCTCAGCAAAGCTCCAGTCTGTTGGGCACCCGCCGGAATCACGATGAGCGCGTCATTCAAGCGCAGGATGGGGCGGGGACAAGGCCAGCCTACGGCCGTCCGAAGGGCTTGAGCTTCACCCAGGCTGCCGAAGCCAGAATCGCCTGTAGGCGCCCTTCGAGCGGGGCCCGGGTGACCCTTTGGTCGTTCGGTCGTGTGGATCCCCGCTCCTGCCGCTGAGCGTCGCCGTGATGCTGAAACAACGTGGCGGGTAACACCAGTCGCAGCCATCCATTCGCTCAGTGTACTACAGAGTACTACCGAAGATCACTTGGACGATCGGCTCTTCAAGTAAGCGGCTGAGGGGTGGGAGGCGACCAGCGTGGAAGGTGCCTGGGGGCCCTGATGCGGAGCCGGGGAGTTCATCCCAAAGCCGCCTCCGAACTCTTCGGACACGCCACGGTCGGGATCACCCTCGACCTCTACTCGCACGTCGCTGAGTCGAGGCAGCGGGAGGCGGCGCGCACCATGGATAACCTCCTCACGCCAGGCTGAGTGACCCTCCAATCCGCTTCTCCTGGGGACCTCCTGAGTGCGACGAGATATCCGTGCGAGTGCGTTAGATCCCCCAGAGATCCCTGCACCCCGTACCGGGAACAGTTGCGCCAGCTCCTGCATCGCAATATATACTTCGCAACATGCCTTTCAACAATACTCCCCCTCACGAGGGCGCTTCCGACTCTGCCGACACCGCCGGCGAGGTCGTCCTCACCGATCCCCTGTCGATGCGAGCCCTTGCCCACCCGGCCAGGCTCGCAATTCTCGGCCATCTGCGCTCTGTCGGCTCGGCGACCGCCAGCGAGTGTGCGGCCGTTGTCGGCGCCACGCCCTCAGCCTGCAGCTTCCATCTGAGAGCGCTCCACCGCTTCGGGTTGGTGGAGGAGGACCGAACGGTTCTCGCGCACGGCCGACAACGTCCGTGGCGCGCCCGACCAGTGCGACTTGCCTTCGACACCCTCACCACCGACAGGGAGGTCGAGCGGACTGCCAGACAGATGTGGGATCTCATGTGGGCAGACGTCGAGCGCGCCAGGCAGGACGCCATCAACCACGATGCCGAGTTTCCGGCAGCGTGGCGGCGAGCGACCGGCGGCGATCATGTTCGCCTGTCTGTGAGCGCAGCTGAACTCGCAAGCCTTCGGTGGGCAATCATGGCCCTGCTCGAGGGTGTCCAAGCACGTGCGGGGTCGACGGCCAACCCTCAGGCAAGACCCGTCGAAGTGGTGATTGACTACGTGCCGCGCTTCCTGCCGACGGAGGCAGATGGGGCGCCCGAGAAGCGAAGGTGAGCGCCTTCCCTCTGCCACCCGGCGGCCGCAGCGGAGCGGGACGGCTGGCACGCCCGGGCTTTCGCTCATGGGTCGTTGGGAGGGGGGTCTCGAACATGGGATCTACGGTTACCACTACGGTCCTGCCGCTAATCGCGGTCGTGACGTTGAGGACCAACCCGGGCCTTGTGGCAGCGCTCGTGGTGGCGTCGCTGGCCGCCACGGGCCTTGGCAGTCCGCTCGGATCGCTCGTAGCGGAACGGTGTTGAGCGCCATGGAATGCCAACAGCGGTCGGGGTCGAACCTCCGGCCGAGGTAGCCCGCAATTCGGACCGGGACTGCGGCCAGGGAACGCTTCGCGAAGTGGCGAACGCATTCGCCGCTCCGTTCCGGCAAGCGCACACCGGGGTACTACTCGTTCTCATCTTCATACTCACGGTCCTGAATGGGGCCGTGTTGGCGGAGTTGGCAGTCTTCATGGTGCGGACGCTCCACCTGCCGCCGTCGCTGGTGGCACCCGTCGGCGCGGCGGGTGCGATCGGGGGCATCGACTCTGGGCTTGCGATAGGGCGCGTCGCGCCTCGGCTCGGCGGGCGGCGGGTGGCGTGGACGGGCCTGGCTCTCATGGCCTGCTAGGTCCTGTTCCTATCGCTCGCGCCTCCTGGCCTTGCGGGTGTGGGGCCTTGTTTCGCCTACGAGGTGCTCGGGGCGAGCGGAGGGACGGCGGTCGTCGCCGTTGTCTTCTCCATCATCATGCGGGACTTACCAAGGAGCCAGTTGGCCCGAGGGATGGCCAGTGCGGGGGCGGTTCCGGAACTGGGCCAGATGTTCGGGGCTGGCCTGGCCGGACTGCTCATCGGTATCCTCGGCGTTCGCAACCTTCTGGACGCGGTGGCGATCGCCGGGCTCCTCTGCTTGCTCGTCACACTCGGGGCGCTCGGCCGCTTCAGGATTCTCGCTCACTCGCCGGTACGGGTGTCCGAGGCCGGAGAGATCCCGAGAGCCCTTGGAGACGACTAGTCGCGGCCAGAGTCCTCGGTTGGTCCAAGGGTCAAGGGTGACAAGTTGCCTGTGTCGGGGTGGTCCAGCGCAGAACTGAGCGAGGCGCCGGAACGCGGGGCGCTCCAATGGGGCCTTGATCTGGGGACGTCGCTTGCCTCCGGTTGGACTGCACTGGGGGTTCCGACACAGGCCGCGCCAGCATGGAGATCGCCGCGGCGGGTTGTTGTCAACGTGGTTGTCAGTTGTCCGGTCCAGTTGCCGATACGTCGTCCATCTGAAATCAATTCGGCGGTGCCGAGGGGCGGGATCGAACCGCCGACACCGGGTTTTTCAGACCCGTGCTCTACCAACTGAGCTACCTCGGCCCTCCCGGGGAGGGCAGTCTACCAAGTG
>JAKAWF010000502.1 GCA_021817025.1 bacterium | reverse complement strand
CGGACCCGGTGGCGCGGGACGCCATCCGACGTGAGGTGCTGACGGAGGACCTGCTGGCCCTCCCAGGCCAGGTGGAGAGGCTCGCGGCTCACACCGACGCCCGCTTCGCGGAGCTGGGAGCTGCCCTGGCGCAGCTCACCGGCCGAATGGATCAGCTCACGGAGCGGGTGGACAAGCTCACGGTCAGGATGGACCAGCTCGCGGAGGCGCAGGCGCGGACCGAGGACACTCTGGCGCGGCTGATCGCCCGCGTGGATGTGATGGGAGGCGATGTGAGCAGCCTCCTAGGGGCGGACTACGAGCAGGAGGTTCTCGCGTCTCCCGATGGAGTCGAGGAAGCGGTCGGCGCAGACTTCGGAACGGTGCGCCGGCTGACCGGGGACGAGCTGACCGCGCACCTGAGCAAGGCGATCTCGGAGGGGCGCATCACGCCCCAAGCAGCCCGCGATGTCCGCCGGGCCAATGGGGTGTTCGTCTGGGATCAGGGACCGAGCGCTTCGCCCGTCTACTGCGTGGTCGAGGCGTCGGTGACCGCTCAGGCTCGGGACGTTGAACGGGCCAAGCGGCGAGCGGCAGAACTAGCCCTGACTGGCGTGCAGGTGGTGCCCATCGTCCTTGGCAATCGGCCGGACCCAGAGATCGCGCCAGCCATCGAGGCCAAGGAGATAGCCTGGCAGCAGGTGTCGCCGAAGCGAGGCGTGCATACCCTGACGCGCTGAGCTCTGGACTCCCTTGCGGCGGGCGTCAGCGACGAGGCTGTCGCGCCAGCTCTTCTGGTCGGCCCCTATCTGGCCCCAGGCACATTCCCCTACCCAGCGGCCATGAGACTCTGAACTCAATGGCTCTCCCACTGCCCATCCGCCTCATGAGCGCCGCCCGGACCTACAGCAGGGCGCAGGCGACCATGGCCAGGGCGCAGGACCGGGCCGAGCGGGCCGCCGGGCTGCTGCGTGGAGCGGCGGCCTCCACGCCAGATGGACGGCTTGCCCTCGGCGCTTGGCGGGTCCGGCTCGACCAGCAGGGCAGCCTCATCGTGGCCGCTGCTCCGCAGGTCGCCGTGGACCAGCTCCCCCTCCCGCTGGAGGGGTGAGACTACATTGAGGTGATGACCGTCTCACGATCCGAACTGCCTTGGGTACGCCCCAGCCGCTTCCTCGACCAGCGGGACCGGCTCTGGCTGATCTCGGACACCCACTGGGGCCATCGAAGGCTGCGTGAGGTCCTGGCACCTGGTGTCCGCCCGGCCCACGTCGATGCCCTCATGGTCCAGCGATGGCGGGAGACGGTCGGGCCGGACGAGCCCGTGCTCCACTTGGGCGACGTGTTCATGGGCGAGCTGACGGCGGCCGATGTGCCCGACCGCTTCCCCACTTTGCCTGGTCGCGTCTTTCTCGTGCCCGGCAACCACGACGGGGCCGAGAAGCTGGTGGCCCTCGCAGCGGTCGGCTGGCTGATGGTGGAGCCCTTCGCCTTCGAGTACGAGGGATGGACGGTCCGCTTCAGCCACCAGCCGCTTGAGGACCTGGCCGACGGCGAACTGAACGTCCATGGCCACATCCACCAGAACCCTCCGCCGACCGGCCGGCACTTCAACGCCTCGGTGGAGAGGATCGACTACCGGCCCGTCCTGCTGAAGCACGTCATCAACGAGCTGATCGCTGCCAACGGTGGCGCGAGGAAGTGGGGAGGGCGGAGGGCAGCAGCACACCAGGGCCGTTGAAGGCGAGGTTGGCAAAGGGAATTACCATCATATTCGAGTTCGACCTGTCCCTATCCATGTCGGTCGTTCACGCGCGGCAACCACATCGGTGCCGCGCGTCGATAGGCGAACCCCATGGCTGTTGCCGCGCGCTAGCAGGAGCGCCGGAGGGCCGACGTGAGGGCGACGGGAGGTCAAAGCTGACCCCGGTTCGCCACACGTACCGACCAGAACCAGGCTGGACTGTGGGGTGCGTTGACCGGACGGCCGACGACGGAGAGGAGTGGTGCGCAGCGCCTCTGCTACGGCGGGACGAAGCCCCTGCCCGCCGGAAGGAGTCCGAGGGACTGGTGACGCCTGCCGGGCGTCAGCGAGGGTGCAAGAGCCCGCCGGGGTTTTGTGGAGTGGGCCGTCCGCTATCGGACCAGGTGAGGTCAGCCACCAGTCGAGCGTGGTCCCGCTCTGCCTGGCGCCGCCCGACGCCTCGGATGGCAGCCACGTGCGCTACTGAGACGACGTTGGCCGCTGTGGCGGCACTGAGCTGTGCGGCGGCGGAGAGGAGGCCGGTTTCGTCGAGGGCGACATAGTTGGTGGTGACGGTGCGCACCAGGACATGCGCCAAGCCGATCGAGATGGTGGCCCTGTCGATCCCGGCGCGATCCGCCGAGGTGGCCCACAGGGTGCGCATCATGTGCGCGTGCCATTGGCACCCAGCCCTGAGGAAGCGCCGCTGTACCTGGGCAGCCATTCGTCTGGGGTTGACTTCGCCTGACACCAGTGTCCCGAAGACCAACTCGTCCGGAGCGAGCTCTGAGAGCAGCGCGGCGGCCCCGGAGACCCAGTCGACGCGCGGGGCGATGCCGTCGATCACCGTCCAGCGGGACTGGCCACCCTTTCCATGCGTTACCCACACCGAAAGGGAACCCTGGTCGCCGATCACGATGTCCTGGGCGTGAACCCGGGAGAGTTCGGCGGCCCGTAGCCGGGTCGCGAGGGCTGCGTAGAGGGCGAGAGTCGGCCTTTCAGCGGGGGCCGCGCCGCGAATGGCTGAGTCGATCTGTCTCCAGGTGGCGAGCGGGGCCGATCGCGCGCGCAGACCGGGATCCGGTAGCTCCCCGTGGTTGAAGGGAAGCTTGGCTCGGCGATGGTACGCCGTCCACAGGCTTGCAGCGGCCCGCCGCCGGGTCGAACCAGTTGGAGACGGTCCCCAGTTCTCCGGATCTTCCCCATGATC
>JAKAWF010000501.1 GCA_021817025.1 bacterium | reverse complement strand
CCACTTTCCTGGTGACCAGCGGGAGCATGAGCCCCAAGCCAAACTGCCGGGCGCCCCCGAGAATCAACGGTCCGTGCACGGGGGACGCGAAAGTGACCTCGAGGTGACCGTACGGCCGGTGGTCGCCCGCGGTCCGGTGAACTTCAGGCGGCGCAAGGCCTAGGGCGCCTTCGACCAGTGGCAACCGGGACCAGCGGGCTGCAATCGGCCGAACCAAGACCCCCGCGTGGAAGCACCACTGGGCGATCTCCTCCAGGTCGGGGCCGCCCTTTAGGAATCGCTCCCGCACTACGGGGGTGGCGGAGGCCCAGCGGCGGGCTGGTCCCAGCCACCGTTCGGGAGTGGCCGCCATGGGGGTGCGCTCTCCTCCGTACAGCCTTAGCCGGGTGGTGAAAACGCCGGGTCGGGTGAGATTCGTGAGCCGCCAAAGGGAGGCCCGCACGGTCTCGACCACGTCGCTGGGTGAGCCGGGGGGCAGGACGACTGCCCCGCCGTGCAAGCGCCGCCGTGCGTGGGGATGGCCGACGTCGGGCAACGCGAGGTAGTAAGCGTGCTGGTACCCGGTGCCCGAGAAGCCGTGGCCGGTGATGATTCCGGGAACTTGGGTGCGATCGCCGCCGACCTCCGAGGTGTAGCGCTCGAGGAGCGCTGCTCGCAGGGTTTCCGTCACGGTGCGGAGGTGGCGCCCATTGACCGGAGGGTCGAAGCGCACCCAGATCGGGATGCCCTCGGCCGCAACGGGTGCGATGGGGCCAGGCGCTCGATAGGACACCGAGTGTGTGTGAATCCACGCACGGCGCACCGGCTCGCCCTCCTGGAACCGGCGGAATGACTCATCCAGGGAGCCGAGGAGTCCCGGCGAAGGTACGGGGAGGACGGCTGTGCCGCCGCGGTCCGGCACCCATGGGTCGTCTTCAGTGGTGAGTTCGGTGCCCACCGTGACCCGGGCGGGGCTGTCGCTGCACCCGAAGTACCCCACCCGGCTCGCCCTCCACCTGAGTCGGCCCATCGTCTCTGGATCGAGGTCGAGATCGCGCCATACGTAGACGACCACCGGCGACTCCGGCGCGAGCCGGGTGCCAGGGCGCACCGACGCCCCGGTGCGGCCTGGGTACTCTTGCACCGAACTCGTCTCCCGGGTTTGGTTGTCGACGTGAGTACGGTCAGCGACCACGAACCTTTCGTGCAGGTGTGAGACCAGGACCCTTGACAACGGATCGGCGACGATGAAGGGTGGATCGGCCGCCTCTAGCAGGTGCAGGTCGGCGCGATCGTTCGGGGCCCGGTCCGCAGAGCCGCCGGCCGCGACCAGCGCAGAGAAGAGTCGAGCCGGGCTGGGAGGCCACTCCGGAGCAGCGGCATTGCCGGTTATCGAGGCGTCCGCAGGTCCGGTTGCACGAATCGTGCCGTGAATCAGCTCGACGGTGATGGCCAGCATCAGTCCAGGCTGGGCCAGGTCCGGGCGATGGCGTCTGACAAGTTCGCCGCCGGTTCCAGCCGCAGGGGTTCGGTGGCCCACCGTCCGCCGACCGGAAGGCCTGCCCGTTCGGCGCGAACCGCGCAGGCACGGACCAGGACAATGGACTCCTCGATCGTCGGGGCCCGGAGTGCCTCTGGCCGTTGCCCCAACCAAGTCCAGGTCGACTCCACAGGTCGCAGGTCACATCCGGACCTCAGGTGAAATGCGCGGCCGAATGCCCCCACGTGGGCAGCCAACCCAATGGCCGCGACCAGGGCGCGGGCCGGAGCGTTGGCTGCTGGGGAGTCCACGCTGATGCGGCGGAGTCCCGGGAACGAGATGGTGGAGCGCTGCTGGATCCGAGCAAAGGAGATCCCTGCGGGCGCGGCATCGGCCAGATTCACCGGCACCTGCCCGTGCCCGATCTCTGACAGGCGCTCCTTGGTCTTGCCGCCGCCGGCCTTCTTTTCGCGATCCGCGATCGCCCAGCTGGCGAGGAGATCGTTGGGGTCGAACTCCGCTGCCTCATCGACGCTCAGGTTGAGGGGGTCTCCCTTCACGGCCAGCACTCGAGTCTCGGTGGTCGCCGGCCGGAATCCGACGATCTCCGACACCCAGGATCGCGCGAGCTTGGCGTGAGAACGCTTCTTGCCCAAGTGCGACTGCCAGAAGCCGAAGAGGAGAGCCTGCGGGAACCACTCCAGAAGGCTCGCAGCGTTGTCACCGGTGGCGCTCAGCACCGCCTTCCCTAACTCCGTCTTGGCGAAGGATTGGCCGTTGAGGAGCGAGTCGCGAAGGTAGGCGTCCGCCTGGCGGTGGGGAAACCGGAAACTCGACAAGGATCGTGGCAAGTGGGGTGGAAGTGAGCTGAGGGCTGAGAGGTCCAAGAACATCTCCGGGAGCCCGAGCTCGGGGCGCAGCTGTTCGAGCGCAGCCTCGAGCCGATTCGCCTGACTGGGAACGTTGTCGATCACCACGGCGTCGACGGCTTCAGGCGGGTCGGTGGTCTGATCCCAACGCTTGTCGGTCTGATACCGCCCCCCTGAGTACGCTGCGGGCTTGACCGGCGCAAAGGGACCAGCGAGAGGCTCCAGCACGGTTTCGATGGTCACCCCGGCTTCGTCGGACTGGTCGGTGAGGGCGGACTCAAGGGCTTCGGGAGATAGATCCATGGCAGCTCCTAAGTGGGGGATGGGCCTGGAGAGGGGCAAAGCGGTGCGGGGTGCCAGAGGTGGTGACGGACACCCCGGATGAGCGCGAACCTAGCAGGAGCTGTCCTCGTTGGTGTGAGCCCAGCAAGCGGGCCGGGCGACGCACCTGGCTCAGGCTTCAGGTGGCGTGGCACTGCGGTCGACGAGGGACACACTGGCGGGAGTTGAGCCCTCGGAGTGGCCCTCTTGTCCTGCCTAATCTTGGTCGCGAAGGTCTCGGATGATCTGGTCGGTGTCGCCCTCCACCTCAAGGCTCCCGTAGGCT